>QWPU01000123.1 GCA_003671065.1 Planctomycetota bacterium
CAGCGGGGGCAGAAGGGTTGCCAGGAAGGAATTGCGCAGCGGCAAGCAGTTGTGGATGCCCGTGCGCGCTCAGATTTACAGATCTCGCAGCGCTCACACACGCGCGAGGAGAGGAGGTCTAGTCCGCGCGATGGTGGTGGGCTGTGCTGTTGCGTCAAGGGGCGCGAAGGATAGATGCCACTCGGGTGAATGTCGAGTTCAGGTCAGACAGTGATCAGTGGCTAGTTAAACTCTTTGACGGCGGGGGCGTGCCGATCGTACTCGCGCGCATCATCCTTCTCGATCGCCGAGTAGAGACCATCGAGCGCATCAGCATGCGATGCAATTCGCGCCGCATCAACATTCGAGGCGTTGGGGTCCATCCGTTTGCAAGCTTTGGCTAGCGTTCGGAGGGAACCGAGGCCTTGTCGAATCGTGCTCTGCAGGCGTTCCAACCTGACACGAGTCTTGTTGTCGGGCACCCGCACTTTGCTCTCCCATGAAGTCTTAAGACATGGCACTTGGTCTTTCCAGACTCCAAGTTCCGCATAGAGCGTATGCCGTGCTTCGCGGAAATCATCGTGGGTCGGATCGTGCCAAAGCCTGTAATAGCGATCGAACTCCTTCAACTCCGACTGCATGTCTCTAAGTTGCTTGCGGTAGTCCATTACACAACGCGCCAGCTTCGGGTCGGGCGATGCAGCGGCAACCGCCGGCACCGGGATTGGAACGACGGTCCCGCCGAGCCGTCCGCCGCGGGTAGGAACGGATGGAGGCGATGCGGGATTGCTCGGCGGCAACACAGGTCTTGCTTCAGCGGCCACTGCCACTACCTTGGCGCCTCCTCGCGGGCTGACGGCGCCGCGCTCGATATCAGCGACGGCAGCTGCGACATTCGGATACTCCTTCGCGGCGAGCTTGCACGCCACTAGAAACTGGGAGTCAAACGCCGCAGGCTTTCCCGGCAACGCAACAGTTTGGATTCCATCCGTGGTCGTGATGAAACCGACAGCGGGACTCCACTCGAGAGCACCGACAACGCTCACCAGCCGCGATGCCAGCGTGCGATCGATTCGCCCCATCCGTACCAAAGTGTCCGCTAGATCCTCTGTTTGGGAAGCACTCGTGCACCAGCCGAGCGCAGCTCCTTCTAGTTGAGTGCTCGGGAGTGTCACGCAGGCATCGCAGGCGAAGGCAAGCACGGCGATGCCACCGCTACCGGCCTCGCACACCGCGATCGTGCTGCCGCCCTTGCGGTGGCGGTCATCAACCGCGTGCAACAGTCCTTCAGTTGCGTCAGGGTCGAGTGATCCAGCCGCAAAGCGCAGCGCAAGTGGCGTCTCGGTTGGAAATGCGCGGATCTCAATGGCCGTCGCTTTTGGATCTTGCGAAAGAGTGATTTCGCCCGCGCGCGCGGGAAGCGCCAGCGAAAGACCTGCGAATCCAACAGTGACGAGAACGCAGATGCGCGCTGATTGCCGATTGTTCAATCTGTTCATAGTCGATTCTCCTTGCGTCAATGAAGACGCAGCTAGAACTCTAACCAATCAAGCACGCGCTTCACTTGCGCTGGCTGAGTAATCGCTGAAATTCATCGAGTTCTACCGCGCCTTTCCATACGCGCGGTCCGCCAGGCTGCCTGAGGGTTTGCCGGTGAGTTGCTCGTGTTTCAGGAGATATTTGATTGTTGCGATCATCACGGTCGCGTGGCTCCATGTGAGTGGGCTCACGGAAATCGGCACGCCTGTGTAGGGATCGAATTGTTCGGCGAGCACGCCGCTGGGCAGTGCGCGGTCGGCGGTCCAGTGGAGATATGGGAGGGCGAGTTCGAGTTGCTCGAGGGTCTCGGCGCATTCGATGAGCCACTGGCCGACCCAGAGTGTGCAGATGACCCACGGATTTCCTGGGACATCGCGCACATTGGTGTGTTCGACGCGGTGGTAGTAGTCGTTCTCGTAACGCGCGAGTCCGCCGATGTGGGTCTTCACCCATAAGCGTTCGCGCACTTGCGTCATCATCGCCACGACTTTCGGGTCAGTTGCTTCTAACGCACCGAAGGCGAACAGTGAGAACGCGCTTGAGTCGATGGTCATGTCGAGTCGGTAGGTGCCATCAGGCAGCGGCGTCGCCATGCGCGCAAATCGATTGCGGTCGGGCTCCCACATGTGTCGCAGCATTGCGCCGCGCATGCGTTCGGCACCTTCGTTGTATTCAGCGGCTCGGTCGTACGCGCCCATGTCTTGCGCGAAACTTGCGGCAGCTTTCAACGCGCCAATCGTCGACGCAACAGTGAAGAGATGCACGCCGCGACGCTCTTCCCACAAGTCCCAACTCGGCAGTGGCAGTCCGTTGTGATCGCGATAGCGCAAGATCCAATTTGCTGGTTCAACAACAAGCGAGTTGTATGAACTCTTAATAAACTCAACATCGCGAAACACTTGGAAGTGTCTTCGCAATGCCCAAATCACCAGCGATGTTTCGTCTTGCTGGATCGGCAACACGCGTTGACCATCAAGCACTGATGGATGCCAACTCGATGCGAGCGTGCCGCTGGGGTTGTATTTATGCTGGAAATAGCCGTCTTTGGTGATGACCTTCTCGCAGAAGCGGAAGAAGTTTCGGCTGAGTTCGCCGTGACCAGCGAGCACCAACGCATGCGACACAATCGCGCCGTCGCGTGGCCACATGTACGAATAGGTGTCGCCTGCAAAGTGCGTGATGTCGTAATCGTTTGCGGCAATGATCGCGCCGTTGTTGTCAATTTGCGTGCGGCAGATCACTTGACTGCGCACAAACATGTCGCGCAAACGCTCGGGCAGCGGCGACAAATCCAGCGGTTCCTTGAGCGCCCACAAACGCCAGTACGCTTCGGTGCGATCCATCATGCGCTGCGGCGTCTTGATGCGCACTTTGTCGTTGAGTCCAATCACCGCTTCGTGCGTGTGTCCTGCGGCAAGCCAGCAATGCAGCGCGCCTGAACCCCACGGTGATAGCGACAGACTCAAGCCAATCGTTGAATCCACAGAGCCCTGCGCAATCGCGTGACGCGAAAGCAATCCGTCTTCAGCATCGCGCCATGTTCCCTCGGCTTCACCAATGCGTTTCGCGCCTGTGGCGAACGAATCGATGCCGAAGCGGCCCGACGCGCAACCGTTGATGAGGAAGTAGACATTGTCTTTGTAGTGAACGAGTCCGCCTGTTTGCGGATCGAACATCACGGTGTCACCGACGGGCGTTTCGTTCACGCTGATGTCATGATGAAAGTACACGCGCACATCGCGCGGTCGGCCGAGCAAATCAGTGACCACGACTCGTCGAAAGTAGACGGGACTCCAATAGTCGACCGCATCGTTGCACAGCAATTCAATGCCGAGACGATCGTGACGCAAGCGCACTTCGGTGACCATCGTGTCTGGCTTGTAGCGAAGATCGCGCGACCAACCAGGCGAATCGATCCATGCGAATTGACCATCAACCCACACGCCGAAGCGCTGGAAGTGTCCGCTCATGTGATTCGGTTGACCGACATGCGGCCAATAGAGATCGCGCATTCGATATTGATCGTCGAAGGCAACGAGCATTTCGCCGTTACCGACTGGAATATTGCGAGGCATGCGCTGGAACTCTCTCTGCGATCAGTTGAACTGAAGTGGGACGACAAATGTGAGGGCGGGAAGATTGAATCGGAAGCTCAGCGCAGCGTAACTTCGCGTAGCGCGGGGCAACTTCGCGTAGCGCGGCGCATCATGCGCTATGAACCAAGCGCGGCAACGCGTTCAGTAATCGCGCCAACGGTCGTCATGCGCACGCCAAAGTTTTCGCCGACCTTCACTGCGCGGCCAGTGCCGATGTGCGTGTTGTTCACGAGCACATCGAGTTCCTCTTCGATTTGCTTGGGCAGTTCGATGATCGATCCGTGCGTCAGCGCAGTCACTTCCGAGAGGGGCATCTTCCGCTCGGCGATTTGAACAATCAGCGGCACTTCAAGCCGAAGGATGCGAGTGAGGTCAGTGGCCATGTTGGCTCTATCGGCAGAGAGGGCGGGGCTGCTTTGGTGAGGAGGCGAGGTTGGTGAGAATCGCGCCTAGGAATTCTGATTGGAGAACCCTCGAGCGCACCGATTGCTTCGACTGCACACGATTTTTGTCGTTTCAGCCGAGGAAACGCTTGAAGACCAGGCTGACATTGTGTCCGCCGAAGCCGAACGTGTTGTTCAGCGTGACATCGACCTTGCGTTCCTGCGCGGTATGAGCCACGAAATCGAGGTCAAAGCCCTCGTCAGGGTTGTCGAGATTGATGGTCGGAGCAAGCACGCCCTCGTAAATCGCCATGATTGCGGCGATCGATTCAAGTCCGCCCGCCGCGCCCAATGCGTGGCCAGTCATCGATTTCGTGGAACTCATGGCGAGTTTGTAAACATGCGAGCCGAACAAGCGCTTCACGGCGGTGACTTCCGCTTTGTCGCCTTGTGCGGTCGAGGTGCCGTGCGCGTTGATGTAGCCAACGCTGTCCGCGTTCAATTCCGCATCGCGCAGCGCGAATTCCATCGCTTTGAAAGCGCCTGAACCGTTCTCATCGGGAGCAGCGATGTGAAACGCGTCACCTGTCGCGCCGTAGCCGACGAGTTCAGCATAGATGCGCGCGCCGCGGGCTTTCGCGTGTTCAAGTTCTTCGAGCACGAGCACCGCGCCGCCTTCAGCAAGCACGAATCCATCGCGGTCTTTGTCGAAAGGTCGCGACGCATGCGTCGGATCATTATTGCGCGTAGACAGCGCTTTCATCGAGGAAAACGCAGAAAGCGTGAGCGTCGTGATCGCGGCCTCGCTGCCGCCAGCGAGCATGACATCGGCGTCACCGCGCTGAATCGCTTGCATTGCAATGCCAACCGCATGACCGCTCGAAGCGCACGCAGACGCCACCGCAGTGCTGATGCCGCGCAGGTTAAATTGGATCGAAACATTGCCCGCGCCCGCATTAACCATGAGGCGTGGCACAACGAACGGACTCACGCGCCGCGGTCCCGCCGCGAGTAACTTGCCGTGACCATCTTCCATGGTGAGCACGCCGCCAATGCCCGAGCCAATGATGGTGCCGTGGCGATAGGGATCGCCTTCATTGCGAATGTCGTAGCCAGAGTCGAGCACCGCTTCGTGCGCAGCGACCATGGCAAAGAGCGCCACGCGATCAATGCGCTTCTGCTCGCGTCCATCAGCAACATGCGAAGGATCAAAGTCGTGGATTTCGCCCGCAAATCGAACGGTCCAGTCCTCGTTTTGCGGAAAGCTCTTCAGCGGACTGATGCCCGAGCGACCTTCCTTCATCGCAGCCCATGTGGCCACGCCAGTACGTCCGAGGTTAGAGATGCCGCCCATTCCTGTGACAACAACTCGGCGATGCGTGATGGTTCTCATCGGTGCAGTTCTCGCATGGTCTGACAGATCGTCGGGAGCATCTCAGACTGCCGTGCATGCACGAACAGACGAATTCTGAACTTAGGCACTCTTCAGCGTCCGCTCGATGAACTCTATGGCATCCGCGACAGTCTTGAGTTTCGACGCCGATTCATCAGTGATCGAGATCTCGAAGATATCTTCGAACTCCATCATCAACTCAGCTTTGTCGAGGCTATCGCAAATCGTGTCGAACTCGCTCGTGCGGTTCACTTCAGACTTCGCAACACCCAGTTGGTCAGCGATTGCCTCGATGACCTTCGTTTCGACGAGGACCCCATCGACCGATGGAGATGTGGGCGCGTTGGAAGTTGGTTCAGGGAGAGAATCAGACATGATTAACCAAAGAAATTTCCGTGCCGCTCTCGGAGCACATCCTCACTGAAGCATCGGTACGCCACCGTCACGGCATCGGCACGCCATGGTCATGCCATGAACACGCCACGAGCATGCCATCACCGTTGCCTCTGTCGAGGCTCGTTTAGGACTGAGCGCGATTGGCTTTGATGAAGTCGATCGCTTGACCAACGGTGTGCAGTTTCTCGGCCTCTTGATCGGGGATCTTGGTGCCGAATTGAGACTCGAACTCCATGAGCAACTCGACGATGTCGAGGCTGTCGGCGTTCAGGTCGTTGGTGAAACTTGTTTCACGGGTGATCGAATCTCGCTCGGCATCGGTCTGCTGGGCAACGATGTCGATGACCTTGTTTTCGATCTCAGTATCCGTCACGGAAAGCTCCTTAAATGGCCGTTCCCCTCAAAGGGAGAAGCGGCTGTTGTTCGTAGATTCGAGGTCTGAACTCGGGAAAGTGAGTTCTCGCGCGCGAAGTGAGTTCACAGTCTCGGGCACCAACAACTCGCGTTGTCGGGGCGGGGAATATAGCGAAAATCGGATACGCCTGTGCTTGGTGTGCGCGGCGGAAGGTTCTGAATCAGGCAGCCATCCCGCCGTCGACAACGATCACTTGCGCGGTCATATATGCCGCTTCATCACTGGTCGCAAAGGCAACCACTGCCGCGATTTCCGCAGGCTGGCCGAAGCGCTTGGCAGGAATGTTTGGAAGCACCGCGGCCTTCACGACATCGCCAAGTGCATCAGTCATTTCAGTCTCGATGAAGCCAGGCGCGATGACATTCGCGGTGATTCCCTTCGCGCCCATCTCTTTGGCGATGGTCTTGGTGAATCCGCCGAGCGCAGCCTTTGCCGCCGCGTAGTTCGCCTGTCCAGGGTTTCCGCTGATGCCCGAAACGCTGCCGAGGTTGACGATGCGACCGAACTTTCCGCGCATCATCGGACGCAGCGCCGCGCGACAGGCCATGAAGACCGCGCGCAGATTGACCGCCATCACTTCGTCCCACTGCTCGTCCGTCATGCGAAGCAGCAGCGTGTCGCGGGTGATTCCTGCATTATTCACGAGGATATCGAGGCGTCCGTGCGTTTCAGCAACTCCTTCAACAAGCGCGGTGACCGCGGCGCCATCGGCCATATCGCAGACGCGAACTTCGCACGAACCGCCCGCGGATTTGATGGTGGCTTCAGTCGCGCTGAGTCCTTCAACGCTGCGTGCAACCAGCACAACGTGACGGCCGTCCTTCGCAAGGCGTTCTGAAATTGCACGACCGATTCCTCGGCTTGCCCCTGTAACGATTGCTACGCGCTTGTCGATTCTGAAATCCTCCAACGCCGCGTCATGCGGCAGAGGGCGAGGATTCTACAGAATCACGCCAAGCACGCGCACGCCAAACGCGCCATAAGGAAGCGCGCGCACGCGCGACCGCTCAAACAAGCACGCGCACACTCATACACGCCAAAGGAAGCGCGCGCACGCGCGACCGCTCATACACGCCAAAGGAAGCGCGCGCACGCGCGACCGCTCAAACCACGAGCGCGCACGCGCGACCGATCACTTCGTCCCGAACCCAGGTGGCTTCGGTGGCTTAATCGGAGCGCCAGGCGCTCGCTTGCCAGGGGCACCAGCGGGCGCGCCAGGTGCAGTTTCGCCGCCGCCAGTTGATTCGCTCGAGGCAGCATCGGCCTTCGTGAAATCTTGCTGCGCGACTTCGAGCACCTCGTCAGGCTCGTCTGCCTTCGCGAGTTCGAGCTTCACGATTTCGTACCACGCAGCGATGTGATTGTCACCGCTGAGGCGATCCATGATGTTGGCCGGCGTCGCTATAGCATCAAAGGTGCTCGTGTCTTCGCCCGCGGTGTAGGCCCACAATTGTGGCTGAAAGCCCGCGCCGATGTGAAAAACCGCAAGCGTGCACATATCGCTTTCTTGCTTGGCGCAACGCACATCGATATGAGTGATTGGATCAGTGCTCTTCTTGAAATCGCCGCTGCTCACGATGCGATCGAGCTCAAATTGATCCGCAGGGGAAAGCATGCCTTTGAGCGACTCAGAGTTTCCGCGCGCGAAGCAATCGTAGAACTTGAGCACAGCAATGCGCTCGATGTCGGTTGGAGGCGCATCGGCTTCGGCGAGATTCACGCGCGAGTCGATGTCAAACTTGAGCATGAGATCCGCGATCGAAGTCACGGGAATGATCTCGGGTTCGAAGACCTTTACTGGCGCGACGGGTGCGATCACCACTGGCGGTGGTTCTTCCGTGCAGCCCAATGTGAGGGCAATCGCCATCGTTGAAGCGAGTGTGGCCGTCGTCAGAATGAACGACTTACGGTTGAGTTGCGACGGGTGTTGGCGGATGTGCTGGTTGATGTGTTGGTTGATCATGTGGAACGACCTCGCACGACTTATCAATCCGGCGCATCAGACCCTTGAGAACGCTGCCGGGAGCGAGCTCATGGAACACGGTGGTTGCACGCGATTCATCAGCGACGATTGCCGCGATGAGCCCAGCACAACTCTGACTCCATCGTACAGGAGAGACCAATTGCTCCACGAGAAGTTGCCGAAGAAGTTCGGGATTTTTGCGCTCGTGTGGCTGCGCGGTCACATTCGACCAGACCTCATGTACGAGCGGGGCGAAGGTGACTTTGGCAAGCACTTCACCCATTTTTTCGGCGGCACTCG
>QWPU01000124.1 GCA_003671065.1 Planctomycetota bacterium
TGTCGCGCACAAAGTAGATGTGCGGCACGATGACTTCATCGGCTTGCGCGAAACTGGTGGCGAATTGATCGAGCAAGAAGCGCGTGCGACTGTGTTGATGTGGTTCAAAGATGCAGAGCAATCGACGCGGCTTTTCTGCGCCGCGCAAAGCTTTCAGCGTCTTCTCGCACTCAGTGGGATGGTGACCGTAGTCATCGAACACTGTGACATTCGCACCTGATGCAAGCGTGCGTTCACCGAGTTTTTGGCTGCGTCGATCAAGACCACTAAACGCTTCGAGTCCAACGGCGATGTCTTCCCAATCCGCGCCCAGCCAGTTATTAATGATGCCAGCCGCCGCGGAGTTCAGTGCATTGTGACTGCCTGGCATTTGGTTCGTCCACTGTGCAAGCCAGTGACCACGCCAGAGCACACCTACGCGATTGACCGCCGCGTCGTACCACACTTGAAAGTCTGCTTCGGGCGAGAAGCCAAAGGTTGCGACTTCGCAATCAAGACCCGCGGTGACTTCACGACGATGCGCGCCATCTTCAGCGATGAGCAACTTTCCGCCGTGCGCTGCAGTGGGAATGATGTGCGCGAAATCGCGGAAACTCTCGATGATTTCAGCGAGGCTTGAGTAGTAGTCGAGATGATCTTCTTCAATGTTGTTGATGAGACCAATCGTCGGCGCGTGATGATGAAACGAACGATTGAACTCGCACGCTTCGCACACGAGCACGCCATCGCGTCCTTGCAAGCGTCCCGTTGGAATGCGTGAAGCGCCAGTGCGCGAGCCGCCACCGATTTGATCGCATGTCGCGCCAACGATCACACTTGGATCGAGTCCGCAATGAATGCCAACCCATGAAGTCATCGCAGTCGTCGTACTCTTGCCGTGCGTGCCCGCGATCGAAACTGCAGTGCTGCCAAGTTGCGCGAGGCCAAGCGCTTCGGCGTAGCTGATCGACTCGATGCTCTTCGCGTTTGCAGTAAGAATTTCAGGGTGATCGCCTTGAATCGCGGCAGAGTAGATCACCATCTGCGTGTCGTAGGGAAGCGACTGCATGGCGGGACCGATGCGCACACTGATGCCTGCAACTTCGAGTCGCGTGATCGCTTCACTGTCTGATTGGTCACTGCCTGTGACGATCGCGCCGCGGGTCTTCAACATGAGTGCGAGGCCGCTCATGCCGCAACCGCCGATGCCGATGAAGTGCGCGCGTACGCCGAGGAAGTCGCGCGGGCCACGATCATCGCGGCGTTTGAGGCCGTTGATGATGCTGCTCTTGTGACTATTTTTCGAACGTTCGAAACCGAAAGATGGTGTGCTCACGCGCAGTGCTCTCCGTGCGATGAATCGTGTGATGAGTTGTGCCACATTCGCGAAGCGATCCGTGCTGCGCGTGAACTCAGGTTATCGACTTTCGGAAGTCTTTTGCGCCACTTTCTTCGTCGTGCGCGGCTTGCCATTTTCGCTGCAAAACCTCGCGCAGATCTCGTCGCTCTCGCACAGGCCTCCGCGCGCCTTGCACACTCTTCGACCTTGGAGGATGAGCAGATGCGAAAGCACGCACCAGTTCGCGCGAGGAAAGAGCGCCATGAGGTCGAGTTCGATGCGTTGTGGAGTTGTGGCGCGGCTCAAGCCAAAGCGGTGGGCGAGGCGTTCAACATGGGTGTCGACCACCACGCCTTCGTTGAGGCCGAAGCAGTTTCCGAGCACGACATTTGCGGTTTTTCGGGCGACTCCGCGCAACTGCACCAGCTCGTGCATCGTCTGCGGAACTTCACCTCCGAAGCGCGTTTCGAGCAGTTGCGCGCTTTCAAACAGCGCGCGCGCCTTGCTGCGAAACAAGCCAATCGAGCGGATCAGCGGCTCGATGGCGAGGGGGGTGGCGAGCGCGTAATCCTTCACGCGGGGAAATGTGCGAAAGAGAGCGGGGGTCGCGCGATTCACCGCGACATCGGTGCATTGCGCAGAGAGGATCGTCGCGAAGAGGAGCTCGTGCGGGACGGTCCAGTTGAGTTCGCAATGCGCATCTGGGTAGCGCGCCTGCAACGCCTCGAACAGCGCGTGCGCTCGTTGTCGCTGTGCGGCGGTCTTTCGAGGAAGCCCCTTCAGCGGATCAGCCACGACGCGAACTCCAGCCAACCGCTACGACTCGGTTACTTCCATTGCCGCTCTTTCCCCGCGCTGAGGTGGAACTCGAACTTGCAATGAGCACGAGGAGCGCGAGCACTTCGATCTTCGCGCAATTTGAAGCAAGCGCGTGCGCGCTGTCGACCGCTGGTTTGAGCGCGAGGGCTGCGGCGACATCGCCACCGCGCGCGGCATCGCGATATTGCGCATCTGCGGCGGTAAATGCAGGTTGCGCCCACCAAAGCAGCGCCGCAAACGAGCTCACCGCAACGAGGAGCGCCGCACTGCGCCAAGATCCGCGCGGTCCTGAAATCCCGAGCATGATGAACACAACAACCGTGCACGGCGCAAGCCAGCATTGCATGTCATTGGCGGTTTCAAACACGCGTTCGGCGAGAAATCCCGCCACCAGCATTCGTCCCGCTTGCGTTTCCACTGTGATGAATTGTTCGTAGCCAGCAAGGGAAAGCGCCAGTTCTCGCGCGGCAGGAAAGATCGAAGCTGCCGCGATGCCTCCCGCAACGGCGCTGGCGAGCCAACAGGCGAGGAGAAGCGCAAACACACTAGCGATGAATCGATGCATCATCGCATCGTAGAGGTTCACGATGCTGACGCAGGCGCTTCACTCTCGCTCGCCTTACACTCGCTCGCGCATGGCTTTTGGAAACGCAACGACCGACTCTCACACCGACTCTCACACCGACTCTCATACCGACTCGCGGCCGCGCTTGGCCGCAACCATCACGCCACTGCTGAGCGGGGTCGAGCCGCTTGATGTGCGCGAAAGTTTGGCGTGGGCTTCGGTCGCGGGATTTCGCGCAGTGCAACTTTCAGCGACCGATCCTGCAACACGACCGCGTGAACTCAAGGGCAGCGCACGGCGTGATTTTTGTGCGACCCTCGCGCGCAACGAACTGCAGTGTTCAGGCATCGATTTCTTCATTCCTCCCTCGCACTGGAGTGATCCGCAGCACATGGAACGCGCCCACGATGCGCTCATCAATGCCATCCTGTTTGCAGCAGAACTCGGGCTCGCTCCAGTCCTCGCGCCGATGCCAGACGATGTGGCGGTGGATGTGCTCGCGAGCATCGCCGAGCATGCGGCTCGCGCTGGAGTGAGCATCCTGCGTGCGGCGGCGAAAGACCTCACAAACAGCACATTCGCGCCGCCATTTGCGGCATGTATTGATTGCGCGACAGTGCTGGGCGAAGGTGCACGGCCCGAAGATCTCGTCGCGCGGTCGGGCGCAAGCCTCGGCGGGATCAGACTCGTTGACCTTCATCGGAGTGGCCTGCGTGGCCCCCTTATGGAGCCGCGTGAGTCGCGTCTTGACGCCCTCGCGCTCAAAGTCGCCCTTGAAATCAGCGGCTTTCGAGGCATTCCCGTGATCGACGCAAGGCAGTGGGCCTTGCCGCGCGAAGGCTTGGAGAAATCGCTTGCGCGCTGGAGTGCACTGGGACGCTGAGCCGCCGAGTGCGCCAAGTTGCTTGGTACTATGGCCGCCACGAAAGTTGAGGAAGCATGGCGCGCCGCACAGGACCTGCACTCTATGAACTGCTTGGGCGTAGGACCGATGGGATTACCTCAGGGTCATCATCACGCTCTTCGGTCACGCCTTCGCTCACGCCCCCGCGCGGTTCCGCGCTGGATGCGAACGCCGAGCCAATCAATCGACCCTCCATGGATCCCGGGCAAGTGCGGTCGCTCCTGCTTGCTGCAATCGTTGTGATTGCACTGATCGCTGCGTATCTTGTCGGTGTTTCTCGAGGAGAACGCGTCGGTCGCAGTTCACTGGTCAGCGAGAGTGAAGCCGACACGCAGTTGCTCGCAAGCAGCGCAAGCAACGCCGCTGTGATCCCTCCGAACGCGTCCGAAAACCAGCCGCGCAGGAACCCGCCCGTGCAAGTTCAGCCTGAGGTTGCGGCTGCAATTGAACCTGCCAGCCTGCCCAACGCGCTCCCCGCAACCGATGCAGGAGTCGATCCTCGCGCTGTCGGGCTCAACTACTTCGTCCTCGCATCCACCCTCGAACCCAACGCGGTGAAAATCGTTGAGTTCTGTCGCAACCGTGGACTTGACGCATGGGTGGTTCCTGATCAGAATGGCAGACTTCGCGAAGTGACGGTGATGCCAGGCTTTGAGTATTCAGAGCGAGGCTCACCAACAGTTCGCGAACTCGATGAGCGCATTCGCAATGTCGGTGTCTTGTTCAAGGCATCGGGTCCTGGCAATGGCGACTTCGGGGACAGGTATCACAAGTTATTCAAAGGCTAACCCTGCGCCGTCGTGCACGAGGTGTGTCCGAAGCGCTTGTCGCATCTGTAGAAACTGAATATGTAGGGCGGAGCCGCTTGTACGCGGTTCACGCATTCGTCAAAGAGTAGTAAGCGAACAGAAATCGATCCCATGAGCATCCATAGCAGTCTCAAGACCAAGTCAGGCGCACTCAACCAACACCGCAATGTGCTCACTCGTAAGGAGCGCGTCGCGCAACTCACAGAGTCAGAGCGCTTCGAAGTTGGCAAGAATTCTCCACTGGGACTTCCCAAGGTGCTCAGCATCAAGGTTGTCGCAGGAAAGAAGCCAAAGAAGGATCCTGCAGCGGCGGGCGAGGCTGCATCTGCTGCGAAGAAGGATGTGAAGAAGGACGCGAAGAAGGATGTGAAGAAGAAGTAATGAGTTGATGAGCAGCGCTTCGCGTTGGGAACTCACATCAGTGATTTCCAAGTGAGGGGCGCGGCGCTCACAATCAGCACGCGAGCAATTTTGTTTCGCGGGCAATCCAAGTCAGGCAACACCTTGTGGCATACTGCAACGCCTCCGATTTTGTCGGAGGCGTTGTTCTTCAAGCGCATGCGCGCAACGCGCTTCACGCAATCGCACGAGTTTCTCATGACCCACGCTCCGACCACCGACACTCGCCTCGATCTCTCTCAGTTGCTGTCTCGTCGCGCCCAGTCGATTGATGCAAGTGGCATTCGCAAGGTCTTCGATCTCGCGGCGCATCTGAAGGATCCGATCAATCTCTCGATTGGCCAGCCAGACTTTCCTGTGCCTGAGGTGCTGAAGCGCGCTGCGATCAAAGCGATTGAAGAGAACCGCAACGGCTACACGCAAACACAAGGCTGTCCAGAACTTTTGCACGCGATTTGGCAGCGGCTCGGCAGCGAACTCAACTGGACGCACGATGCGGCGCATGGTCTGAGCGCAATCGTCACCAGCGGAACCAGCGGCGCGCTCATCCTCGCGATGATGTGCCTGTTGGATGCAGGCGACGAAGCGATTGTGCCTGATCCGTATTTCGTCATGTATCCGCAGATTGCAGCGCTCACCGGCGGCAAGATGGTGCTCTGTGATACCTATCCAGATTTTCGGATGACGGCCGCGCGCATCGAGAAGTTGATCACGCCGCGCACCAAGACGGTGTTGCTCAACAGTCCAGGAAATCCAACGGGTGTCGTGCTTACCTCGGGTGAGCTCTCTGACATCGTCGATCTCTGTCGCGCCAAAAACGTGCTGCTCATCAGTGATGAGATTTACGACGAGTTCACATTCAGCGAGTTCCGCGAGGAAGGGCGCTTTCCAACGCCCGCGCGTTTTACGAAGGACTGTTTGCTCATTCGCGGCTTCGGCAAAACTTACGGCTGCACAGGTTGGCGACTTGGCTTTGCCGCGGGGCCGCATGATCTCGTGCAATCGATCGCGAAGTTGCAGCAGTACACATATGTCTGTGCGCCGAGCATGGCGCAGTACGCGGTGGCGCATGCGTACGAAGTCGACATGCAGCCGTGGGTCGATCGATTCGAGCGTCGGCGCGACACGGTGCTCGAGGCGTTTGAAGGCATTGCGAATATCACTCGTCCAGGCGGCGCGTTTTACGCGTTCGTGGAAGTGCCCAAGTCGCTCAACTTGACTGCATCAGAGTTTGTTGAGAAGGCGATTGAGCGAAGCGTGCTCATCATTCCAGGCAAAGTTTTCTCGACGCGCGACACGCACTTTCGCCTTTCGTTTGCGGCGAAAGAAGAGATGCTCGCGAAGGGTCTCGGGATTCTGCGCGACATCATGCAGGGTCGTTGACGCAAAAAAAAACCACTGCCTAGGACTAAACCTAGGGCAGCGGCGGGTGGATGGCCAGAACTTGGTGGTTGAGCGTTGTGTTTCGCAGCGAGGTCAATCGTGCGACCCGCACACCGTTCAACACCAACTTCATCTGCTCATTGCCGAGGTGAGTTCAGTCGTCATACTGATTTTCGCGCTCATCACGCGGACTGAGTTGGTTCACACGAGTCGTATCGTCAGGGTCGAGAACTTCGATCGATCGATCTGTCGATAGAGCGACGATGCACAACAGTGGAGCAAAAATGCACAACGCGCCGGTGTTCGGCGCGTTGTGGCTATTGGAAGGGATCGGCTGCGGGACCCTGTGCGAGTGCACAGAAATCTCACTGCGGTCAGTCACTGACTCACTCGCCCTTATTCTTTTTTGGGCTTAGCCGGCGCTGCAGGGGCTGCGGCGTTGTTCGAGCCGAGCTTCACGCCCGAGCCTGGTGGCAGGACTTGACCTTCTGCGGCCGCTGGTGGGCGGACCTGCTCCGAATCGATGGAGTTTGCACCGTCGTCGCTGCAAGCGCCGAGCAGGGCGCAGGTGCACACGCAGCCGATTGCGATAAATGTCTTCATAAGGTGATGTCCTCTCTAATAGGGTTTCGCAGAGTCGACCGTTCGTCACAGCGAGCGGCTCCTGCGCGGAAGTTGATCGGGAAGATGGTCGCTTGCGCTGCAAAGTCTCGCGAAGCGACCAAAGAAATCTCAAGCCGTGCCATTGAACGATAGCGCGAGCTCGCGGTCAAGTCGAAAGGGCAAGTTCCCTTCATCATCCCTGCTGAAGCACCACGGGGAGATCGCGGGGAGCGAGCCAACGCCATTGTGTGTGGTAGGTGTTGTCGTTGTCGGCGACACCGATATTGATCCGTAGCCCGTCAGCAGTACTTCCATCGGGAAGTGCGCTCTGCGCGACGATGAGGCTCAAGTGCCACGCTGCACTCGTCTTAGCAAATGTCGCGCCAATCGCGCTCGTCGCCTCGAGGCGTGAACCATCAGGTGCAAGTATTCGAACCACGGGCGCGGAAGTCTCGGCGTCAAAGGTAATCACATACTCGCGGGCTTCGGCGCCTTCACCAAAGATGAGCCGGACAGCATCGCCGAGCGGATCATTGAGGCTCGATTTGGCGTTGCTTGGATTGGCGTCGCCCATGAACTCCTGATCGGGAACATCGATGGAGATCTCCATCGCGCTGGCTGCGCCGTTCAAAGCGTTTGCGGCAGCGATGCGAACTTTGGCGTTCTCTTCGCGCGTGTCGTACTCCGACCATGTCCACACCGCGATCGGAAACGCAGTGGCCGCTTCGATGCTGGGCGCAAGTGTGACTGCGCGCGCGATCGGCACGCGTTGACGAAGAGTAATCGGAACGCGTCGAGACTTCGAATCGGTGAATGTCGCGATCACTTCGAATGGTGCTGGTTGAGGTGGAACGAGTTGTGTTTCTGCATGCACGCGCACGACGACGGTCTTGCTCGCCTTGGCTGCAAGTGTGAAGACTTCAGTAGGGAGTTCCAGCGTGAAGGGCGTGTTGAAATCCGTCGTCGCGGGATTGGCGATGTCGATCTGCGTGCGGCTAGTCCACACGCGTTCGATCACACCGCCTGCATCGCGATCCACGACGCTCATCGGCACCGGAGTTGTGCACGCGCGAAGTTCAAAATCAACAGGTTGATTGAGCGGATTCTTCAGCACGACTTCAATCGTCGAATCACAGGGCTTTCCCAGTGGATCTGCGACCGCACCGCGAATCACGACAGCATCGCGCGAACCCTTGATGCCATACGCGGTGCCTTGATCGGCCTTAGTCACCCAGTCAACAGGCAGCGTGCAGCCAGCGATTTGGTGATACGGCTCGATCGTGCCATCTTCATTGATCACGACGAATGTCACATGCTGCACATGTCCTGCAAGAGGGTGCTGATCATTGAGTCCACCGCATGTTCCAAGAATGAGAAATGGAATCCCATCGCGCGGCGGAAGCCACTGCAGCGAGTGATAGTGTCCAGCAATGACATAGTCGACGCCGTGCTTGACGAGCATCGGTTGCACGCGCGTATCCCATTTGGTTGGCGCGTGATCCCACAGCGGACGATGAAAGAGCAGCATAATCGGGCGATTGCGAGCATTGAGGCGCCCGAGTGTCGTGTCGAGCCACTGCAGTTGCGTGTCGGAGAATCCTTGCTGTACAAGTCCGTCGCCGTCTTCGGTATTGAGAATCACAATCGACGC
>QWPU01000125.1 GCA_003671065.1 Planctomycetota bacterium
AAGGCGCGCGCGTGCGGCGCTCGCTGATGCACGCCTTCTTGAGCAGATTGCCCCGCGAGTGTTGCGTGCACGCAATGGTGCACGCGCGCTGCTGGTGAGTGCAGCATTGTTGTTGCTCTGCGTTGCATTGCTTGATCCACGCGCGGGTGGACGCACTGAAACCATCGAGCAGAGCGGCATTGATGTCATGGTGGTGATTGATGTTTCACGCAGCATGCTTGCTGAAGATGCGAAGCCCGATCGTCTCACGCACGCGAAGCAATTCGCAGCAGATCTTGTCGACGCGTTAGGAAGTGACCGCGTTGGATTGATCGAGTTTGCAGGCGTTCCTGCGCTTCGCTGCCCGCTCACATTCAATCACCGCGCGTTTCTTACTCAAGTGGAATCACTTTCACCACAAGCAACTGTGCGCGGCGGAAGCATGCTGGGCGATGCGATTCGACTTGCCGCGCGAAGTCTCAAAGGCGAAGGATCGGGACGAGTCATCGTCGTGCTTTCCGATGGTGAAGACATGGAGAGTGAACCGATCGAAGCCGCCGCGACGGTAGCGACTGAGAATGGAATTCGAATCGTCACGATTGGCATTGGCGATGCGAAGGAAGGTGCGCGCATTCCGCTTTCGAATCGCGGTGTGAAAAGTTTTCTCGTCCACGATGGTCAAGAAGTGTGGACGAAGATGGATCCGACACTGCTTACGACCGTCGCGCTAGAAGGAAAGGGTTTCTTCGTTGAGGCCGGCGTTGGTCAAGCTGACATGCGCGAAGTCGCCGCACTGCTTCGCGCGGACCTTGCGGCGCAGACGCATGCGCAAGCCGAAGTCACCACGAAAGACCCGCAATTCCAGTGGTGCGCCCTGCTCGCGCTACTTGCGCTTGTGCTTGAATGCACACTTTCTTCAGCGAAACCTCCAACTCGCGCAGTGCAAAGCGCGGAGAATGACCACGCATGAACGCGCGCACGCTGCTTCTCACTTTTGGACTCGCTTGCATTGCTGCAGCAACACCGAGTGTTGATTCACTCGCGCCCGACGCGACTGACGAGATGCGTAAGGCTCTCGAGTCAGCGCCGCCCGAAGCGATTTACAACGCAGGCGTGCAGATGTTTCGCGCGGGAAATTTTGAAGCAGCGCGAGATCTCTTCAGCACCGCTGCATCGAGAGGCAAGGAGTCGGTCGCAGCTCGATCGATGTACAACCTCGGCACGAGCGGCTACGCGGATGCGCTGAAGTTGCTGCAGCCAGCAGAAGGCGGCGGTGCAGGCTCGCCTCCCACCGATACTTCCAGTGATGGCGCGCCTGTAGATCCAACGCCTGTAAACCCAAGGGATCAAGCAATCAGTGCGCTCGAAGACGCGCTGCGCGAATTGAAAGACGCGATGCGCGCGGATCCGAAAAATATCGATGCTCGCGCCAACGCGGAGATGGCGCATCGCCTGCTGAAGTCGCTGAAGGAAGAGCAGAAGCAGGAACAGAAGAACGACGAGAAGAAAGACGAGAAGAAAGACGAGAAGAAAGACGAGAAGGAAGCCGAAAAGAGCGACGAGAAGAAGGACGGGCAGCAAGACAAGCCGCAAGACGGCGACGGCAAACCATCGGACGAGCAGAAGCAACAAGAGAAAGAGCAGCAAGAGAAGAAGAACAAGGATGACTCGAAGGGCGAGAAGGACGACAAAAAACAAGACGAGAAGAAAGACGAGAAGAAGGACGAGAAGCCATCTGACGACAAGACGCCGCCGACTGATGAAGCCAAGCAAGACCAAGCGAAGGGCGAACAGAAACCGATGTCAAAACAAGAAGTTGAGCGAGTGCTGCAAAAAATCCGCGACCGCGAACGCGAACGGATTCAAGCCAAACTTCAGCGCGAGCGCGCACGCACCCTTCCCGCGCCGAAGGATTGGTGAGCTGATTGGAATCGTTGATCAACCACTTTTCTACATGCTTGTTGCATTGCGTTCGATCTCGAGTGATGCCGCTCACGCAGCGATGCGCAATGCTCTTCGCGGTCGTCATGAGCATGCTCGCCACAAGCGCTTCGACGCACGCGCAAACGATCACGGTGCAATGCGCTTCACAGCAGGCCTATGTTGGTGAGCCCGTGCGCGTGAGCGTTTCGATTGAAGATGCGACTGCATTTGAGGGACCGTTCATCGACGCCGTTGACGGGCTCGAAATCACACGACTTCCTGGCGAACAAACTTCGACACGGCTCGAGTTCATCAATGGTCGGCGCTCGGAATCGCGAAGTGTTGGCATCGGATACGAACTCATCGCGCGACGCACTGGGCAATTCACGATCCCTGCGTTCACTGTCACGGTCGGCGGAAAAACGCTTTCTACAAAGCCGTTTCTCCTCAATGCCGTGGTGTCTGAGACAGGAGATTTGTTGATCGCGTCGATCACGTGCGAGCCATCGACGATGTATGTCGGTCAAGAAGGCGAACTCAATCTCGAGATCGCAGTCAAGCGTTATCGCGAAGAGAAATTGGGTATCACGCTTGATGAGGGATCACTGTGGTCGCTCATCGGGCGTGAAACATCGTCATGGGGAGCCTTCGGCCCAGCACTGCAGAAGATGCTGTCGGAGAATCGACGCCCGCGCGGTGAATCGCGCATCATCGGTGACACCGAATACATCGTCTTCACGATCTCGAAATCGTTTGATCCGATTGCGCCAGGAGTTCCAGTCGTTGGTGATGTGCGGATTCGAATGGACTATCCGACGAAACTCGCGCGCGGAAATGATCTGTTCTTCGAGAACCGATTGTCACTCGCAGGCTCTCGACCCATCAGTGTTGAGGCAACGATTGCCGCCGTCACTGTGCTCTCGCCACCAGAAGGCGGGCGTCCAGCCGCGTGGAATGGTGCGGTTGGATCGTTCACAATTGAAGCAATTGCAAAGCCCGTCGATGTTGCAGTGGGCGATCCAATCACGGTGACGATTCGGCTCACCGACGAATCCACGACGGCGGGTCTTGCAGGTCTGCAAGCGCCTGTGATTGCGGATCTCCCTGGTTTTCTCGAGAACTTTCGCGTTCCGCGCGAAGCCGCGTCAGGAACAATCGATGGGCGCAGCAAAGTGTTCACGCAGTCCATTCGAGCCGCCAGTGACAGCGTGCGCGAACTTCCTCCGATCAGCTTCGTGTTTTTCAATCCCTCGAGCGGTGGATATGAAACCGCGACAACACAGCCAATCGCGATCACTGTGAGACCGAGTGCTGTTGCAAAACTCCATTCAGATGAAGCCCTCGGCATAACGACTGAGCCTGGTGAAAACTTCACCAAAGTCGAAGGGGGATTGTTGGCAAACGCAAGTACTGCAGAGTGCGCAGAGATCAACACGGTGAACATGCAGCTCATCGCGTCGACCGCGCTGCTACCGCTCGGGATCGCAGCGCTTCCGTTCGTGATCGCGCGAGTGCGTCGCTCTAGAGAAGCTCGCGAGTTGCGCACCCGTGTCGCCCGTCAAACATTTCTGCAGGAACTATCAGGCATCGAGACGCCCGATCCAAGCGTGGTGGAACGAGCGTTTCTGCACTACATCTCAGCACGCACCCACAGTGATCGCGACGGCTTCACTCGAAAGGATGCGTTCGATCGCCTGAGCGAGTGCAGCGTCGACGCGTCGCTTCTCGCCAACTGCGACGATTTCTTGAGGCAATGCGAACGCGTTCGCTATGCGGGTGGCGCAGTCGATATTGATGCGGTGCGTGCACTCGTTGACTTGCTTGAAGTGGCAACCGCAAAGACAAAGGCAGCGGCGGCATGATGCAGCGCACTCCGCTTGTTCGCGTGATCAAGATCATCTGCCTCATTGCGCTGGCGGTAGTGGGAGCCGTGATTCCAGTCGCGTCGAGTTGGAAGTCAAATGTGAATCCTGAGGCCGTTGCCGCCGCGGAGATCGCGTATGCACGCGGCACCGAACTCAGTGCGAGCGATTCGCTTGCTGCTGCGGTGAAATTTCGCGAAAGTGCCGACGGTTTCGCTGTCGCGCTCGCGGAGGCTCACGGCGAAGGCGCCGCGCTGCGATTCAATCACGCGAACTCGCTGCTGCGCGCAGGAGATCTCGGCGAAGCTATCGCTGAGTATCGTGCTGCCGCGCTACGCGCTCCAAACGACACGCGCATCCAGACAAATTTGAGCGAAGCACGCGGTCAGGTCGCGCGCAGTCCAGGAGTAGCAACTCCCACGATTCTGCAATACATCTGCGGAGTTTGGGACTTCGCGACGGAACAGGCGCGATGGATCGCCACGATCGCTCTTCTGTGGATTGGCTGCGCGGTGCTCACGCTGAACACGCATTGGCGCAGTTACGGATTAACGGCGTTCGCTTGCGCGCTCCTGCTGGGGACCACCGTCATGCTCGATGTAGCGCGACGGAATTCGAGCGCGGCCGCCGTGTTCATCGACCTGGCCGTGATCCGAAAGGGAAACGGCGAAGGGTTTGAACTCACCATCGCGCAACCTTTGCCCGAGGGCACCGAGTGCGAAGTGATCGAGTCTCGCCTCGGCTGGATCCAAGTAGAACTCGCCGACGGAACCCGCGGCTGGGTCGATGATCAAGCGATCATTCGTGTGAACTGATTGGGCGAATTGAGACCCCGGTGTCCACGGTGTCCGCGGTGACCGCGGTGTCCACGGTGTCCGCGGTGACCGCGGTGTCCGCGGTGTCCGCGCCGCGAAAGAGATTCCCTACTTCGGCCAACGGCCGAAGTCCAATCTCATGTCCGTGGTGCGAAGCGCCACGGACATGCGATGTGGTGCGCAGTGCCACAGCGCGCCAACCTCCGTGAAACAAACAACCCCTGCTCGCCGAAGGCGACCAAGGGTTGTTTGATAAGCGGAGAGGGCGAGATTCGAACTCGCGAGTAGGATAAACCCACTACTAGTTTTCGAGACTAGCTCCTTCAACCGCTCGGACACCTCTCCAGGTACGCAGGCCTTTCGGCCCTCAGCGGGTCACAAAGTATCGTCCAAATCTCATCGCTTGTCTAGAGCCACTTCACTGTTGCGCGCAATCCATCAGCCTGCCACGAGCGTGGCCAAACATGATCACCGCTGTGGTTGCGTCGATTCAGAAGCCGATCCGTCCGAAGGCACGCTTCGTGTAGTTCCAGTGGTCAGCAGCACCACCCCCGACACAATCAGAAGGATCGCGGCGGCTTTGCGGCCGTCCATCGATTCACCGAGCACAAGCCAGCCGAGCGTCACTCCAACCGCGGGCGCAACTGCGAAGGCAATCGGCTTCACCATCGACACTTCCCCAAGCGACAGCGCCACATAGAAGAACACCATTGCAAGCGCGCCTGCGATGACACCCGAGCCGAGCACTACCTTTGACCATGTCGCGCCATCGATTGCGCTCACGGGCTGCTCCACGCGGACACCGCCGATACCGCGGGTCATCAGCCAGTACACAATGACGATGATTGGAATCGCGACGAGTGAGCGCACCGTAATCGCCGTGATTGGACCGATCTTTCCGGAATGGAGCGCGCTGCGTGTGCACACTTCACCGATGCCCCAACAGAGCCCCGCTGCGATCGCAAACAACACTGGTTTCATGATCGAATTATGCCATGCCGGTGCACGGTGCGTGCGGTCGATTTCACTCCGACTCGCTCAGCGCTCAGTCACAAGTCGCGCACTACGAGCATCCGCCCCAATACGCGAGCACCAACGACAAGTCTGCGGCATTCGTCAGTCCATCGCCGTCAATGTCCTGTTCAGGCGTGCCCCAGTAGGCGAGCACGAGTGAGAGATCAGCAGCGTTGACCAGGCCGTCACTATTGCGATCAGACGGGCATGCTGGAACGCCTTCAAAAGTTGTCTCAAGCGTGCCCGCTGCGCGCGCGCTCGATGCGACTCGCAGCAGAACCTCGATCCCTGCGGCGACCTCAATCTCAAACGGAGCAAAGCTTGCGCAATCAGCAATGTCGCTGCACATGTGTTTCGCATCACAATCGCCCACCACAACTTCGACTCGCGAAGGAGCATCAGCGCCGCACACGCGAACGGTCAGCACACCCGCGTCCTTTGCAGCAAGCACACGAAACCACACATCGTCGAGCGCGTCGCTACACATCGCGTTGTCGCGAGCCGCGCCGAGCAGGTCAAACTCAACCGTTGTGCCGCTCGCAATGCTCGCGGCGTCCGCACATGTGTCATGCTGCGCAGTAGGCGCTGGGGATCCTGTTTCGGTGACACGAATTGCTCCGCCGCCGATGAAGGCATCATGGCCTCCGACTTGGATGAAGTAACGCGAACCCGCGGCAACACCGAGATCAAGGACGGGATATCCCGCGCACCCGGGGCCCTCATCGTTGCAGCCAATGATTTCCATACTGAGCGCATCACGCGCGACAATGATCGGATCAAAATCCGCCCACGCACCACTGCCCGTTGTCGGACACAATGAAAAGCGCGCGCTTCCTGTCACGGCCGCTCGATACTCAAACCACACATCTCGACGAATCTCGTCGCCGAAGATTCCGCCACACTCTGCGGGAATCTCCACGACATCTGAATCGGTCGCGCCCACGGTCGTGAACGGAATGAGTCCGATTCCAATGAAGGTCGCATTCGCGGAAGTGTCGTTCGAAGGCACTCGCGTGTTGCATGCAGGAGCATCGTTCGCTCCCTGCCGACAGATGTAGTCCCACTCAACATCACAGCAGAACGGATCAATCCCGCATACGGCGGTGCAGCACGCCGCATCACTGCAGCCAGGTTGCGGACGAACTTCGAAGCAACTTCCAAGCGCGGGATTACCGCAGGGATCACCCGCGATCGCGTTGCTTGCACACAGCAGCGAACTGAGCAGCAGACAGCGCGTGATGGCTGTCAGTTCAGCGCGCCCGCTCGGTCGCGTCACATTCGGATTCATGGCAGATTGATATCGCAACCGTTTTCCTTTTTTTAATCCCAGCCCCCATTGCACTCTCAAGCCCCATTCCACTCTCAAGCCTCGTTCCACTCTGGTCATCACGCATACCTTCGGCAATCGCCCCACTTAAACAACATAAGACACCTTCGGCATCAGGCAACACCTGTTGCAGCAAAAGTTGATATCTCCTTCGCCGAGTCCCACCTGTAGCGCCGTTCTCCAAATATCAGACGCGACCGCACACGGCCGAGCAGAAGATCCTGCGCCGCCGTCAGAACGCTTGATTGTGTTGTGATCGACTCAGCCCCACTCGGCAAGCAGGGATGCCAAGTCTTGCGCGTCGACGGTGCCGTCATCGTTGATGTCGGACGCCGCGGCATTCGTTCCCCAGTCGCCGAGCACCTGCGCGAGATCAGCAGCGTTTACAACGCCGTCGCCATTCACGTCCGCAGGATTCGAAACCTCGCAGGCATCTGCGATCCCGTTGGCGTTTGCGTCCACGCATGAAGTGCCAGGTCCTTGCCACGATGCACCTGCATTGAGCGCGTCTGCTTCAGTGAGCGTCAGGCAGAAACCCGTGCCAAAGCAAGCAGCACCCATCGGCGCTGGACAGAGCCCCGCTGTGCACACCGACCCGTTGCCCTTATAGACACCCTCTTGTGAGAGGCATGCATCAGGACTCACTGGGCCAATGCATGTCCCATCAAGAAGACAGCACGCGCCTGTCGGAAAGCAGGTGTAGCCCGTGCATGTTTGCCCAGTCGGCCCCGCGATGCCACCAGCGGCAACGCACGAAGCAGGTGGAAGGGTCACACACCCACCAGTCGCAACGAAGCAGCATGGACACGAATTCGCGGCGCATGTTTGCGCAGTGCAGGTCGATCCCTCGCCGCCAAACACGCCACCAAGCGACGCGCATGCAGCCGAGGTGACATTCTGACATGTACCGTTGGTCAAGCAGCAAGTCCCTGGAAACGAGCATGTGATTGGCGTCCATGTGCAACGCATCACCCAATCGCCCGATGGTCTGCATCCAGTTGGCAATTGCGCGAAAGTTTTCCAACCTACTCCGCAGCCAAATTGGCCGCAATTCAGCAGATAAAGCCAGTTTGATGAAGGAGACGAGAGTCCACCAACATCGGTCGTTGGAAACGCATTCGATCCTGCTGGTGGCGCGAAGAAGCAAGGATTCTGCGTTTGATTGTTGTGATGGTCAATGCGGTAACCAATGCTAAACGTGTGCGAACCGTTGTCCTGAATGATCATCTGCTCAGGATCACCCGGATCGATCAGGAACTGAATGTTCGTGCCGTTCGTGCCGGGCTGCATCGTCAAGTGCGGAAGAATTTTTCCGTCCGACGAGTAGGTGTAGACGAGCGTACCTGCCGCAGGCGTGCCCTCCCACACCATGACTGACCAATGCGTCACCGTGGTAACGGTTGCGCCGCTGGTTGCGAAAATCATTTCAGTGAGATCGATGCGTAACGGAAAGTCCGCGGCGCTCACCACATAAC
>QWPU01000126.1 GCA_003671065.1 Planctomycetota bacterium
CGCAATACGCCAAGAGCGTCGCGCGTGCAATCGAGTACATCCATGCGGGCGACGCCTTTCAAGCCAATATTGCGCGCCGCTTTAGTGCCACTCTGCAGGGAAATCCTCGCGCGTTTGCGCATGCCGCAATTAGCGCAAACCACGCGTGGTTCGGCGCATCAATCGACCTCCCTCACGGCGGCGCGATCGTCTCGATGAGTCCTGAACTCTTCGTTCGCGTGCGTGCCGACGGCTCAATCACTACGCGACCCATCAAAGGCACACGCAGTGCTGATGTCGCTTCGCATGAATTGATTGACAGTGAGAAAGACGCCGCGGAACTCGCGATGATTGTCGATCTCATGCGCAACGATCTCGGTCGCGTCGCCGAAATCGGCAGCGTGCGCGTCACCGAGAGCCGCGTCCTCGAAACCCACCGCACCGTTCATCACGGCGTCGCCGAAATTCGTGCGCAACTGCGAGAAGACGCCTCGTGGCTCGATCTCCTGCGCGCGACCTTCCCGCCAGGGTCGGTGACGGGTGCGCCCAAGGTGCGAGCGATGCAGATCATCGACGAGCTCGAAGTCACGCATCGCGGTTTCTACTGCGGTGCTATTGGCTTTGTCTCGCGCTCAGGTCAGGCGGCTCTCAGCGTCGCGATTCGAACCGCGCAAGTGTCGAGCCCAGACTCGGATAACACTCGAAACCTCGCGTATCACGCGGGTTGCGGCGTGGTTGCCGACAGCATCCCCGCTGCGGAAGTCGCTGAATCGCACGCAAAGACGCTCGCGATTACGCAGCTCGCGTGAGCGCGCTTCTCCCTACTGCAGCACGACTTCCGTCCAGTGATCAGATGCGTTGAACGCGCGAAACCGTGCGCATTCGGAACCAACAAGAGTCGCGAAGCGGATATCTCAAAGAAGTGCTTGCAACCCCTGAATTCGGTGGCATAGTTTCGGCTTACCGCAGCCGTCCAGTTGCGGCCTGTCCTGTCCCTGCTGCTTCCCTCGCAGCGTCCCTGTCCCCCACCTAAGATCGTTTCACGGTTGGCTCACATCGATGGCTCACATCGATGGTTCACAAAACTGAAAAGTCCACAAGGAGTTTCTGATGCGTTCATTCTCACTTCTCGCTACGAGCCTCGCCTGCACAGCCGCAATCGCGACTGCTGCGCAAGGCACTATCTACACCGATAGCACCTTCGACCTCTTCGACAACGGCCTCGACAACCTCGATATCTCCGGCGTCGATATCTCGGACGATGGAACAAACCTGTCGATCGCCATCACCACCCGCGGTTTCCAGACGTGGACGAAGTACATGATCTTTATCGACTCGGCAGCTGGAGGCACGACTTCCAACGCGTGGTCGCGTCCAGTCAACCTCACGAGCGATATCGATTACTTCGTTGGGTCGTGGGTTGATGCGTCCACGGACAATTCGCAGTTTGTCTCGTGGACTGGCTCTGCGTGGAACTGGGGCAGCGAGTCGACACTTTCGAACTCGGTCAGCGCAAACACCGTCACTTGGTCCTTTTCGCTCGCCTCGCTTGGACTCAGCGCTGGCCAGACGTTCTACTTCGATGTCGCCACTTCGGGCGGAGGCGGTGACCCTGGCGTCGATCACCTGTCGCGCAGCGACATGGCGACCTCGGGTTGGGGCTCGCCTTCAACCTCGGGCAATTTCCTCGGCTACACGACGGTGCCAGCTCCTGGCGCCATCGCGCTGCTCGGACTCGCTGGTCTCTTCGGCCGTCGTCGTCGCTAAACGATTTCGACAACCAGAAATGAATTCCACTCAGCCCACGATGTTTGTCGTGGGCTGAGTTGTTTTTCAGCGATCTTCGCTCGAACGCATGTTTCACGCGCAGAAACATGGGGTCTTCGATCTCTTCTCGGACAGTCAGCCATCCAGCTCTATGGCTGCTCAAAGACTCAGCGCTGACTGAGTATGGGCGTGCGTTTCCCGATCGGACTCGGTGATTTGCCCAAAGTTGGAAACCCTTTCGGAAAGATCAACATGAACCAGATGAAGACAGCGGCCCTCGCGGGCTTGGCGGTGACCTGCACATCGAGCGCAGCGTTCATCGGATACACAGTTGTTGAAACTGATGTCACACACAGTGGCTACGCGCTCACACGCTTCGAACTCTTCGCGAACTTCAACGCCGCGACGGACACCGTGCTCAATGTCTACAACTTCAGTGCTTATGGAGGCTGGGCGGGACACGCCAACTTGGGGAGCGGCTTCTGGCACAAGGATGATTCGAACTCGTCCGCGGCAGGCGTCCTCTCGCAAACTAGTGGGTCATGGGCACCACAACTCACAGGAAACGCCACGACGAATCGCCCGTTCGATTCGTTCCTGTTGATCGGAGGTCACGCCGTCGCCTCTAACTCGACGACTGCTGATCCCTCATGGGTGGGCGGCGGCGCAAATCCAAACGGATGGAATCAGGCGCAACTTCCGCTTTACAACGACCTCGGATGGTTCAATGCGTTTCCACCAAACATGCAAGGTGCGGTCGGCTCCGACCCGAACTCTGCGACGACCGTAAAGCTAGGGCAGTTCATGCTCTCGCAGAGCGACCATGCGGATCGCAAGTACACATTGCGAATTGCGATCAACAACGGCCTCGGCACAGCAGTCGTTGCGAGTGATGGAACCTTTCACCTCCCCGCTCCTGGCGCCATCGCTCTCCTCGGACTCGCTGGGCTGAAGACTCGCCGCCGTCGCTGATGCGATGCGCGACATCACACTCACAAATTTCAACACGAAACTCAACACGAAATGGAACTTGCAATGAAGGCATCGATCATCGGAATGACTGTAGGAATGGCCATGTGCACTGCTGCTTCAGCAGTGTTTACTGATTTTACCACGGTATGCGAACCGTTCTCGCTCAACGGGCAGAACCTGATTCGCGTTCAGGTCTACGCGAACTTCACCGGCGTGACCGACACGCTGCTCAATGTCTTCAACTTCCACGCGGTCGGCGGTTGGGCGTCAAATCCAAACAGTGCGGGTGGATTTTGGCACAAGGACAATTCGAACACAGAGGCGCCAGGAATGCTCTCGCAGACTTCAGGAAGCTGGGCGCCGCAGGTGACGGGCAGCGCACTCTCCAATCGTCCGTTCGATTCATTTCTGCTCGTTGGTGGCAACCCAACGAGCACGAACGCGACCACTGCTGACCCTTCATGGTACGGCTCGGGTTCGAATCCAAATAGTTGGAATCAAGCGCAGCTACCGCTTCTCAACGACCTCGGCTGGTTCAACTCAAGCCCTCCAAATCTTCAAGGTCGTGTTGGAATCGGGCCAAACACCGCAACGACCGTGAAAGTCGCGCAGTTCATTCTCTCTGCGAATGATCTGACCAATCGCATGTACTCATTAACCGTGGGTTACAACAGCGGCGCTGGAGGATCTGTAATGTTTGGGACAGCCCCGGTGCTGTGCCCAACACCAGGCGCGATTGCGCTGCTGGGGCTTGTGGGTTTGTCGAAGCGTCGTCGTCGCTGACGCACGCGCAACGCGCAGCATTTCATTCAACAAAAATACACACGCGCGGCTCATCACCGCGCGTGTGTCCCGTTTCGAGCCCGCCGCCTTTTGCGGTCTGACCATGAAATTTGATTGACTCTGAGCGTTACGCCGCGCGTTGCTGAGCGTTCGTCAATTGTGCGATTGCGTGGACGATTTGCTCGCCGACGACTCGTTGATACGCAGGGTTGAAATCGAAATCGAAGCTGATGCCTGCGTAAATGCGATGCGATGAATCCATGTGCGTGTGCACGACGCGCGCGGCTGCAGCGATTGGTATTGGCGTGATATCGCCGAGCGAGAATCGAATCCAGAAGAGGCGATGTCGCGACAACGCTGCGGAATCACTGGCTTCCACGAGCACGCCGAGACCACCGCCGCCGAGATTGACCAAAGTCGCGCTGAAGCCTGGACCCGTCGTTGGAAATAAATCGTTAGTTGTTGGCAAAGGCGCTTCGCCTGCAAGCATCGCCTTGAACGCGAGTTCACTGGCGCGTTGCGCGGGCATCACTGAGCGCGGCTCAAGCAACGGCCACATTTCGACTTTCGGCAAGTTGATCGTGGCGACATCCACACGGCTCGCGCGGCGAACGCAACGCTCAACATGATCGGGAAGCACAAGTCGGACGCCACGATGTGTGCGCGGATATGGCGCACGAGTAGCCCACGGACCGAGCACTTTCGTGCGGAACATCCAGCGGTTTTGGCCAATTGCGATCGCACCAAGAAGCTCGGTTCCAATCGGAAGTTCCACGGCGCGACCAAGCGCGAAGGGAAGATCGACGCACACTTCGTTGTCGCTGAGTTCAAGCACGCGCACGCGCCATACGAGATCACTCGAGTTCAGAACCGACTCGTCGTTTCCTGCGCCGTCGTGAGCAACTGCGACTTCGATCGCGCCTTCACGGTCACGCAACTGCTCAAGTGAGCGTCGCCATTCGGTAGTTCTTGATCTTGAGGCTGGCATCGCGGATCTCCGTGCGTGGTGGGCGCGGAACCCCGCGCTTGCATGCAGACAAGGTGTGTCTGCCTGCAAGCCTTTCAATCGGATTAACTGCGCTGCGAGTTTTGTGAAAGTGCGAAACGAAGCGCAAGAATCTGCGATCGGTGGGTAACAGCCTCCTCCGAGCGATTCTGCGTGGGCCCGTAGCGGATCCGGTAGAACTGCTCGACGATCGCGGCGAACGCATCCGCTGTTTGAGCATGATGCGCACGCAAACTTTCGGCGAAGGCTCGCGGTGTGAGGTGACTGGGCTTGCTGAAGCCTGCGCGTTCGAGCACATGAAGTGCTTCAACATAAAACGCTGCATCGCGCAGCAATCGTCGCTGTTCCGCAGGCGCGACCGCTTCGAGATGCAGCAAGCGACGCAGTCGTCGCGTGCGATTCACGACGATCAACCGTGCAAGGAGCGCGGTCGAAATTCCAATCGCAATAGTGGCGAACCACACGCCGCCCGCACTACCAAGGCTCAACTCAGAAGCGATGTTGCGCATGCTGGCGCCGATCTGTGCAAGACGCGCGCCGAACGCTTCTCGCCAACCTGAACGCACGCGATCTGCAATCGTCGATTGCGCGGCGGAGTCGTAACTCACAACGCGCGAGTTCCAGAGAAACTCGAGTCGGCTGTACATCCAGCGGAATCCATCAGCAAACGAGCGATTGCGCTCTTGAATCTGCAGCAAACTTTCTTCAGGCGTCGCGTCCATCGCCGTCCATGAGTTGACGCCGGTGCGCACTTCAACCCATGCGTGAGCGTTGGACTCACGCACGATGTAATGCTCGGCTCGCTCGTCGTACTCAATGGCAATGAAGCCCGTGACGATGCGCGACTCGATCTTGAGTGATCGCAACACTGCGCAAAGCCCGCTTGCGAAGTATTCGCAATGTCCACTTCTATTGCGCTCGAGAAAACTCACAATTGGATCTTCGCCTACGACGCGGGGAAACGCCGAGAGATCGGTGGTGTAAGTGAACTGTTTGCGCATCCAACTTGCGATTGCACGCGCCACTTCACGCCCGTACTGAAAGCGTGCGGCATCATCAGCGTCAAGCGCAGGCGTGTCAGGAATCGTCTCGCTCACGCGAGCTTCATCGAGAATTCTCAACGCAATCGCTTGCATGCGAGGAATTGGAAAGAGCGTGTACTGATCACTCTCACTACTGCCTGCGGCAAGCGCATCAAGCACCATGGCTGATGGTTGCGACTGCACATGAAGTGAATAGTTCCAATAGCGACCCACGCGATCAGTGGAGACATCACGCAAGATGAGGGTCATGGGATCGAGCGCGATCGACCGCGGCTCGCTCGTCGCTACGCCAACGGGCGCGTAGGTCGAAAAGATGACATCGCTCGCGTACGAACGCATCTCGATTTCCGCAGTCGCCATGGGACCGATGTCGCCTTTGAGCGCAGCCGCGAGCGCTACGAAACGATTCTGTGCAGGCGTGCGAAATATGCGAATGCCCGCTTCGCCGCGGCTCGCAACCCATCGCTCACCATTCGCGGCGTACCAAGTGAGCACGGCGCCACGCAGAAGAAGCGGTCGAAGTAGTTGCCTTGTGGTGCCGTCGGGATCGATCCATCGCACCGTGAAAAGTTCACGGCGACTTTCTGTGATGCGGTCGCCACCGCGCAAACGAATCTCATCAGAGAACCCTGTCACGCTTGTGCGTCCGCGGCCGCCCATACTTCCAAGCGCTGCAAAACGCGGGAAAAACACGAAGACGACGGTGCCGAGCGCGACCACCATCACCATGGAAACAATCGCAATGCCGCGAAACTGGGCAACCACGCGTCGACCAACTGCGATCTCTAGCGGCGGCGCAAACCCCGCAATGACTTGACGAGACGCGCGCGCAGTTTCAGCGCTGCGAGCAAGTTGCCAAAGCATCGCAGCCCAAATCGCCACGCCGCCATAGACGAGCACGAGTGCACCGAATGCGAACTCAACGCTTTCGAGACAGCCCGCGATCACGAGCATTGTCGAGAGCGCGAATCGTTGCCGCTCTTCGCTTGAAGTGCGCCGCGCGTAGAGTTTGATCAACAAGATCCACATCAAGATGCCGCCGAGCGCGCCCATCGCGTCGACCGCATCACCGTCGATAAGAAATGAAGATCCGCGCCACAACAATACGGCAATGACGAGGATGTTCGACATCCAATCAGGTAGCGTGCGTCCGCGTGGTCCTTCGGTGACATACCAACTGAGTGTCGCGAGCACGACGCTGATGAACAGCATTTGAAAGTCGAGTTCGGCGATTGCGAACGCGATCATCGCCACCAGTGCCAGCATGAAGCTTGCGAAGCGATAGCGACGAAGCAGCGTCATGAAGTCACCACCAGCGTTGGAAATTGACGCGCAGTGAAATGCCAGGCCTCGTTTGGTGCAATGGATGTGTCGGTGCGATCCGCATGGACCACCACTACGGTTGCGCGTTCATCGCTCGCGGCTAATCCGTTGCCACTGGTACGGACTGCATCGAGATCAATCGCCGCAAGCACCGACATCAGTTTTTCTCGGTGAAAATGGCCCCGTCGAAGCGCAACGGGCGGCGTTGCAACACCCGCGATCGACAACGAATACTCGTATCCAAGACGATCCGCGAGCGCGAGAAAACTTGCGGCGAGCACAATCGCTTCTTCTTCGAGCGTTCGCGCACTTTCACCTTCTGTCACTTTGAGAGCGTTCGTTGCCACGCGAAGATCAAGCAAGATGCGCACGCGCGGCGGAACGGAACGGCTGCGTTCGATGGTTGCAAGCTTGCCTGTGCCCGCAAGCCGCTTCCACGCAATCTGACGAATGCTGTCGCCCGGTCGGTACTCGCGCACGCCGAAGAAATCATCGTTGCCGCCTGCGCTCGACGAGAGACGATTTCCGCCCATGCCGCCCGAAGTGATCTGCGAGAGAAGGTTCGATCGCAACGCGCGCACTTCAGGATGAATGAGGACTTCACTCCGCTGCGAAAAAATCAGCACTTTGCGCAGCAAATCAAAGGGGAAAGTGGAAGTCACTTCAAACGCATTAAGCCGAATTGGTCCACGCAGTCGCGGACGGAAGACGGCTTCCGCGTGCACCTGATCGCGCGGACCCGCGTGCAACACCCACGCGTCGCCCGCAGTTTCGAGGAGCGAGCCATCGACATGTTCCTTCACATGCAAGTCGTAGGCTGGAATGAATCGTGATGTATTGGTGATCTCATAGCGCACGAGCAGCGCTTCACCGACACGACCGCGGCGCGGCTCGATGCGACGCGCGCGCACACGCATGAGCATGAAGCCGGAGACGAAGCCCGAAGCAACCATCGCAGCGAGCAAACATGCGAAGACCCAGATGAGCAAGTTGTTGGGACGGCTTCCCGCAGCAAGGCCGATCACGAGCACAACAATGGTGTAGATCACACCAGCGGCCACGATGCGCGTACGGCGCTTCGGTGTTGAGAGGACAGCCTTCACGCGTTCATTGTGGCAGGTGCGCGCACCGAGAGCGAGCGCGAGCACTCAAAGTTGTGGGAAGAAGGTGTGAAGTATTGCGGCGCTTTCGGGACCAACTTCGGCGACATCGCTGCGCAAACCGACCACTCGCCAATCGCTGATGTCGCCATGGTGAAAGTGGAGAATCTCACCCGCGGTTGTGCTGCGATCAGGCGTTCCGCAGCCGCCTTCATGCGTCGCTTCACTGACTGTGATCCACATGTGTTCACGCTCACCGTCAGTGCGATCTCGCGCGATTTTTGCGAGAAATACAGCACTTGGAAGGCTGCTGGCGAAGGCGGAGACAAACATGCTCCATGTCGATTGCGCTCGAAAGGCCCGCACCTGCGCGACGCGCGGGGCGAGAAAGAGGCCCGCTTCATTGCGCGTCAATCGT
>QWPU01000127.1 GCA_003671065.1 Planctomycetota bacterium
TCAGGCTTGAAGGAAGTCGAAGCGATGACCGAAGGCGTGGAGAAGGAGAAGCGTCTCGACGCGCTGCGCTTTCAGAAGTTGCAAGCCGAACAATGGTCGCTCGGCTGTGAACTGGAAGCGGATCGCGAGCGCAGCCTTAAGTGGCAATCGGTGTATCGCTCCGTGCGCGAAGGCGCGAAGAAACTCGGCGAAGCTGAGGGATATCAACTCGTCGTCATCGATGATTCGAAGATCGAGATCCAGACGCAGCGCGCGCAAAACTCGCCGCCACTCGAGACGCAAGCGAAGGGGCAGATCGCGCAATTGCGCGTGCTCTATGCGGATCGCACCATCGATGTCACTGACAAGTTGATCGTGCAACTCAACAACAAGCGCAGTTCGAGTGTGACTCCAGCATCGAGCAGCGCAACAACCGCTACGAAACCGACCAAGTAAAGCGCGACTTCCTTCTCGCTCTGGCTCATCCCTCTCGCGATTCACTTCCATGAAACTCGACTCCACCACCATTCAACGACTCCTCCGCATTGAGTCGCTCGCAGTCATCGTCTTTGCGACCGCGCTCACGACCTACTCGCTCACTACCGCGCGACGCGAGTTACCGCCTTCACATGTCGCGACTGTGGATCTTGAGAAGACCTACAACTCAATCATCCGCTATAGCGACACGCAGACGAAACTCAAGGCGCTTGCTGAAGAGCTCGACAAGCGGGTCGCCACAAGCGAACTGCAAGTGAAGTCACTCGAAGGCGAACTTGACAGTTTTCAATCGGGTTCTGAAGCGCAAGCCGCAGCGATTGCGAAGTTGCAAGCATCGGTCGGCGAGTTCCGTGCCGTGCAACAGTTCGCCAACGCGAAGCTTGAACTCGAGCGCGCGCGCGCGTTGCGCGAAACGTATGTCGCCATCAAAGATGCCGCGCGCCGCTTCTCCGAGCGCGAAGGCTACGACTACATCTTGCTCGACGATTCGCTTCCTGAAATGGATCCAGCCAACGCTGCAAAGACGATGCAGCAGATTTCGGCGCGACGATTCATCTATGCCAATCCAAAGTCTGATGTCACCGACGCACTCATCGGATTCATGAACGATGATTGGAAGGCGGCGGCTGGTGGCTGATGTTGTTGCTGTGAACGAGGTCTCGAAGACAGGACGCACCATCGCGCAACTGGCCGCGCTCGTCGGTGCAACGCTCGAGATTCCGCAAGGGCTCGACGCATCGCGTGTGGTCACGGGCCTCAACACTGTTGACCGCGCGATCGAGGGCGAACTGACATTCGTTGGTAGTGTGAAATTCGCGCGGCTCCTTCACGCGACCAAAGCGTTGGCGGCCGTGGTGAGTAATGATGTGGAGATTCCTGCGGGAAATCAGCACTTCATTACGCTGCGGGTGAAGAGCGCCGATCACGCGATGATCACGATCCTTGAACTCTTCGCTGACCCTGAGTCGCTTCCGCCAGTGGGCGTGGATCCTTCGGCACGCATTGACGCGAGTGCCAGCATCGCGCCAGGCGTTCGCATTGGGCCATTCGTCAGCGTGGGAGCCAACGCCGTCATCGGTGCGGACACTGCGCTGTACTCGGGCGTTGTGATCTATCAAAGCGTTCGCCTCGGTGACAACTGCGTGTTGCACTCGAACTCCACCGTGCGCGAACGCTGCGTCCTTGGCTCGCGCGTCATCCTCTCATCGGGAGTTGTGATCGGTACCGATGGATTCGGTTATCGCCCGACCAACGATGGAAGCGGCATGGCGAAGGTTCCGCACATTGGCAATGTCGTCATCGATGATGATGTTGAAATCGGCGCGAATTCGTGCATTGATCGAGGCGAGTTCGGCGCGACTCGCATCGGTGCGGGATCCAAGATCGACAACCTCTGTCAGATCGGGCACAACGTTGAGATCGGCCGCTTGGTGGTCATCAGCGGCCACACGGGCATCGCTGGAAGCACACGCATCGGCGATGGTTGCCGCATCGGCGGCGGTTGTGGGATCAGCGATCACCTCGTGATTGGCAAGGGCGCCTCGTTCGCCGCTCGCTCAGGCGTCATGGGCGACGTTCCCGAGGGCGCATCGTGGGGCGGATATCCCGCGCAAGAGTTCCGACAGGCTTTGCGAGAGATGGCGGTCATCCGTAAACTGCCCGAGTGGCAACGTCAGCTCACTCAACTCCTCGGTCCGCAGAAGGCGCCTTAGCCTCAATGTCGGCGTCCAATTCCGCACCAAGTGTTTCGGCAGGGAAATCACCACATCACGCGAACGCGATCACCGCAGCCAATGATGCGGCCAACGCGTTGAAGGCGACGCCTCGACAACGCACGCTTGCGCGTCCCGTGACGATCCGCGGCAAAGGCCTCATGCTCGGCGTCGAGGCAACCGTCGTCATTCAACCAGCACCTCCATACAGCGGCATCTCGTTTGTGCGCACCGATCTCACGCCGCCGCTGCGCATTCCAGCCACTGTCGAGCATGTCGCACCGAGACCGCGGCGCACAACGCTCAAGATGGGCGACGTCACCATCGATACTGTTGAGCACTGCCTTTCGGCACTTGCTGGCCTGCGAATTGACAATGCAACGATCGAGATCAACGGTCCTGAATTACCGTGCGGCGACGGTTCTGCCTCGCTTTTTGCGGAACCCATGATGGAAGCGGGCATCGTCGAACAAGACGCGCCACGCAAGATCTTCAAGATCCGTGAACCAATCGTGATTGAAGAGCCTGATGGCATGATCGCCGCGATGCCCTTCGATGCTGAAGGTATGCGCGTGGTCTACGACCTCGATTACGGCAGCAATGGCAATCGCATTCGTCATCAGACTTTTTCCTACAACGTCGCGGATGGCAATTACATGCGCGATGTTGCGCCTGCGCGCACTTACAGCCTTCGCGAAGAAGCGGAAGCGCTGCAGGCCGCTGGGTTGTGCCGCCATCTCACGCCGCGCGACATTCTGGTGATTGGTGATGACGGCAATCCGATCGATAACGCGTATCGCTTCGATGATGAGCCCGTGCGCCACAAGACGCTCGATGTCATCGGTGATCTGTCGCTCATTGGCGTGCCGATTCAGGGTCGCGTGCTCGCAGTGCGCTCTGGTCACGGACTCAATCGCAAACTTGCGATGCGCGTGCGTGAACAGATGCTGGCCGCGGATTTGCGCAAGACTGTGGTGGATGGACGCGTGATGGATATTCGTGCGATCCAGAAGTTGATGCCGCACCGCTACCCGATGTTGCTGGTGGATCGCGTTGTGGAGATCGATGGCTCGCGCCGCGCCGTGGGCATCAAAAATGTCACAATCAACGAGCCGTTTTTCCAGGGGCACTATCCGAGCACGCCGATCATGCCAGGCGTGTTACTCGTTGAAGCGATGGCGCAACTTGGCGGCTTGCTACTGTCGAATGTGCTGGAACACACGGGGAAAATCGCGATTCTGCTCTCGATTGACCGCGTGAAGTTGCGCAAGCCCGTCGTGCCTGGCGATCAAGTCGTGCTCGAAGCCGAGAATATTCGTGCGACTGCGCGAACCGGTCATCTGCGTTGCCGCGCGATCGTCGGCGACAAGGTGGTTGCCGAGGCCGAGCTTCGGTTTATGATGGTCGACCCTGATGTGGAGTCATGATGGCGACCTCATCACGCCGAGTGATGATGATCGAAGGCGTAATTCTTGGGTCAAGTTCAAACGCGTTGCTCTCTGCTTAGGTCATCTCACTTCGCTTTATCCGTGTCACTCATCCACCCCACCGCTGTCGTAGATCGCTCCGCAATTCTTGCGGACGATGTTGTCGTCGGTCCATGGTGCGTGATTGGTCCGAAGGTCACCATCGGCGCAGGAACCATTCTGCGCAACCATGTTGTGATTGAGAGTCACACGCGCATTGGCAGTGAAAATGTGCTCTATCCGTTTTCATCCATCGGTGGCACGCCGCAAGATCGCAAGTATCGCGGCGAAGAAACATGGTGTGAGATTGGTGATCGCAATCACATTCGCGAGCAAGTCACAGTCCATCGCGGAACTGCCATCGGTGGCGGCGTAACGCGCTTGGGCAGCGGCAATCTGCTCATGGTGGCGTCACACGTTGCGCATGATTGCGTCGTCGGTGACGATGTCACGATTGCCAACGCGGTGCTCCTTGCGGGCCATGTCCACATCGGCAGCGGCTCAACTATCGGTGGCAATGCCTGCTTCCATCACTTCGTCACAGTGGGCAAGTGGGCGCTTGTGGGCGGACTTGCGATCGTGAAGAAAGATGTGCCTCCGTACTTGATCGTTGAAGGCTCGCCTGCGCGCGTTCGAGGCTACAACCAGATTCAAATGACTCGCCGTGGTGCAAGCCCTGAGGCGATCGAAGCGATGCGCATGGCGTATCGAAAATTGTTCTGCGAAGCGGGCGCGGCGATGACCGAGCGACTGCTCGACTTGCGCGCAGAATTTCCTGCAATTCCCGAGATCCATGAATTGTGCGACTCGCTCGCGGCAAGCCACTCAGGCGTCCACGGTCGTGCCCTTGAGCGGCTGCGCCCAGATGACAAGCGGTCGGTGCCCGTCATGTGGCAGCCGACAGTTTGACGCGGGATGGGTGCGACGCGGGGTTCGAGCCGCACGGCATAATCGGCGCGATTGGAATAAACCGAACGATTCGCTCAATGTCGCGTGTTGTGCGGTCGATAGCATCCGCGCGGCGATCAATCAACAGCCGCCGAAAGGCTCCATGATGCGAATTTACCTTGACGACTTTGAGACAAGTTTACAAGCCGATTGCGTGGCGAACGCGCTGCGCGTGGCGAGCGGTGTCGTTGAGAAGAGTGGTCGCATGATTGTGGAAGTCGCGGTCGATGGAGTGTCGTGGGGTGATGATGATTTGGCGAGCAGTGAATTCACGGCGCGTGACGCGGGCGAGATTCGTCTGTCGACCGCGCATCCAGCGGAGTTGTTTCGTGACACGCTGATTCATGCTGCGGACGCGGTGCTCAATGCTGTAGAGTTGCAGAGCAGTGCCGCGAAATTGATGCAAGGCACTCGCAGTCGCGAAGGGCTTGATGCATTGCTCGAAGCGTTAAGTGTGTGGAGCACGGTGCAGAGTGCACTGACGCGCGGACTTGAACTGAACATTCTCAGTCGTGAGGAGTTGTGCGCGCGCGGCATCGATCTTGATGGTTCGATTCAAGCGCTTGACGCGCAGCTTCGCGCGCTTCGTGATGCGATGCTTGCGCAAGACACCACCGCGATTTCTGACTGCTTACTCTATGAATTTCCCGTGACTTCGAAACGATTTGCGGCGATGCTGGCAGCGCTTGCGAATGAACTCGCTCGCGTCGCGCAAAGTTCGGCGGTTGGTCCCTGCGCGTAAAGGTGTGAGTGAGTGAGTGTGTGAGTGAGTGAGAGAAAGGCGATCCAATTCATGTCGACTACCAAGGCTGCATCCGTCAACAGTCTCATGTCCAAAGCGGAACACGCTCTGGCGAGAAACCAGTGGTTTGAAGCAGAGCGCATCGCTGCCCGCGCGCTCGATATGGCACGAGGCGAGGGTGATTTCAATCTCATGGCGCGAATCGTGTTACCGCTTCAAGAAGCGCGGCGCCAGCGCATGCAGATTGTCCACGACTCACGCAAAGTGATCCCGCTTCAAGTAGGTCTACTTGAAGAGCGCGAGCTCGGCACATTCTGTTACCTGGTGCAAGCACCAAATGTGGGCGCAGACGCACGGCGCTTGCGATTACTCGCGCTCGAGCGCGAGATTCCAGCGCTGTTTCTGTGCCGCGAACCCAAGACCCAACTCGGCCTCTGTCCCATCGTCGCGATCGGACAAGTCACGATCCGCACGCGCATTGATCCGCCGCGAACATGGGACAAGCCAACACTCGCGTGGTACATCGATGCGTGCGAGCAACTAGGTGACGCGGCCATCGAAACACTCGATCGCGGCGCCGAACTTTCCAAGCAAGTGGATGCGCTGCTCGAACGCCTTGACACGGTGCCCGATCACGAGAAGCTTCATCAAGTGCTTGCGGAGACGTGCAAGGAAGCTGCGCGTTTCTATGTGCGCGGCACTGTTCCAGCGCGAACCGCAGTGCGCATTCGTACGGGTGAAGAAGCTGCCGCGCCGATCGACGAGTGAGCGCGAGTGAAGCAACACCTAGCGCCAGTCGAGACCTTCTTGCAGTCGATTGAAGTTCTCTGAGCCTGTCGCCGTGACCGCCACCATGTCTTCAAGGCGAAGACCGCCAACATCAATCGCGTAGAGCCCAGGCTCAACGGTGAGCACATCGCCTTCAACAAGCGCAGGTGCTTTGTCCGCAAGCAGCGGCGGCTCATGCACGCCAAGCCCAATCCCGTGGCCTGTCCCGTGACTCATGACGGCGACCTTCGACAGCGCGGGTTGCCCCGCGAAGTAGCCGTGCTTGGCGAGCGCGGCGAGCGTCGCCGCGTGAACGGCTTCACCTGTGACACCGGGGCGTATTACCGCAATTGCAGCGCGCTTTGCATCGAGCACAGCCGCGTGCATTGCTGCGACGATGGGCGGAACTGCACCATGCACGACGGTGCGAGTCATGTCGCCGTTGTAGAGCGTCGTGCGATTGCGCGGAAAGATATCAATGATGATTGGCTCGCTCGTCATGAGCATGCCGTGGCCGTGATCGTGGCAATCCGACCCTTGCGCGCCGCACGCGACAATCGACTCTGGATTCTCGTAACCGCGCTCAAGCAGATGCACATCGATGATCGAACGCAGACGATCCGCGCTCAGCGGCGCGCCATCATGCATCAGGGTGCCGTCACGCGCCGCGCTCGCACGGCCAACAATCCGACACGCGCGCTCCATGATCTCTTCCGTCGCCGCTTGCGCTTGGCGAAGCCACTCCAACTCTTGCCTGTCCTTTGTACGCCGCTCGACGACGCCGAATTCAACATCGCACTCGACAGAAATGCCTGCAAGCCGCATGAAGTGCGCATAGATCAACGGAAGTGAGCGATCCGCACGCACCGCCTTCACCCGATGAAAGGACAGGCATGTTGCAACAGATTGCGCCGTTGCGGTCTCTCGATCGCCCGAGAGCCCTCCAGGAGGCGTGAAATCGGCGGGGCAATGGACGCTATCGACGCTCGCGCACTGGCGAGCGCGCTGCATCTCGATATCGCGAATGATGAGAAGCCGCTCCACACTGCCGTCCTCGCGCGGCAGCAATAGCAGCGCCGTTGGATCACCAACTTTGAATCGAATCGCGTGATAGAGCGAGAGATTGGTGACAGGAATGCCTGCCATAACGATCGCAGTAGTCATCCGCGCACTCTACCCGAGACCCAGAAGCGTCCAAACGCGAGGAGCACGCCCGTCACGAACGCGTGAGCTTGCGGTACTTCATTCGATGCGGTTGATCGGCTTCAGCGCCGAGCCGGCGATGTCGGTCCTCTTCGTAGCTCGTCCAGTTGCCATTGTGGAAATGCACCTTTGCATCGCCCTCAAACGCAATGATGTGGGTGGCAAGACGATCGAGGAACCAACGATCGTGGCTGATGATGACGGCGGTTCCGACGAAGTTCTCCAACGCCTCTTCGAGTCCGCGCATGACGTTCACATCGAGATCGTTCGTCGGTTCATCGAGCAAAATCACATTCGCGCCTTGACGGAGCAATCGCGCCAAATGCACGCGATTGCGTTCACCGCCAGAGAGCGTGCCAACGAGTTTCTGCTGCTCAGTTCCAGCAAAACCAAAGCGCGCGACATACGCGCGGCTGTTCACCTTCACATTGCCAAGGCGAATTTCTTCGCTGCCGTCGGAAATCGCTTCCCACACATTCTTGTCGGCGGGAAGCGAATCTCGCGTCTGCTCGACATAGGCCAGCGAGACCGTATCGCCAACTTTAAATGAGCCCGCATCGGGCGTCTCAAGGCCCGTGATCATCTTGAAGAGCGTCGTCTTACCTGCGCCGTTAGGCCCAATGATTCCGACGATTGCGCCTGGTGGAATTGTGAAGTTCGCGTTCTCGAGCAGCAATGTGTCGCCGTACGCCTTCGACACACCCTTCGCTTCAATCACTAGATCACCCAGACGCGGTCCAGGCGGAATGTAAATTTCAATATCTTTGGCGCGCTGACCTTGATCTTCATTCAGCAATTTTTCATACGCGGTCACACGAGCCTTCGATTTGGACTGACGGCCCTTCGGATTCTGACGCACCCAATCGAGTTCGCGCGCAAGAGTCTTCTGCCGAAGCGTCTCTTGCTTATCTTTCATCGCGAGCCGCTTTAACTTCTGTTCAAGCCATCCTGTGTAATTTCCCTTGTAGGCAATCCCGATGCCGCAGTCGAGTTCAAGAATCCAACCAGCGACATTGTCGAGGAAGTACCGATCATGTGTGACCGCGATGACGGTGCCTGCATAACGCTTGAGA
>QWPU01000128.1 GCA_003671065.1 Planctomycetota bacterium
TTGGGCCGTGGTTGCTCGCGTTTGGTCAACAGGTTGATCAGTGGTTCATTGGCAACGATGCAATCGAAGGCACGCGCGCGGATCTCGCTCAACGCGTCGAAGCACTTTCGCAGGCGTTGCAAGCATCGATCGCGGGTCCGTCGATTGGAGTGCCGTGGTCACCGAGCGAGGAACTTTCGCCGCAGCTCGCGTCAACACTTGACGCTGGCCGCCACACGCTTGAACTCGTGGTCGATCCAGCGTGGCGCGAGAGTGCAGGCGAACTCTATGAAGGCCTGCCAACAGGTCCGCGCGGCATGGTTCGCATCATTCCATTGCCAGCGGGCCGCGTCGAAGATCGCGAACGCGCGGTTGACCTTGCGATGCGCGCGATCGATGCGTGGCGCGCGGGTTTCGACAACATTTCGGTTGATGTTTCCAGTGACACATTGCCACTTATCGCCGGTCCAGCGCTTGAACTCGCAGCGTGGCGGCAGATCTCGACTCGCTTGTGTGGCCGCCGTTTTCTTGCAGAAATCCCTGTGCAGGAAGGTGTTCGCGCGTTGTTGGCAGATGGTCCGCGTGGACCAGTACTCGTCATGTGGAACGAAGGCGCCGCGACAGATGCGAGTTTCTCAATTGACTTAGGAACCACCGCCATCACGGCAACCGATCTCTGGGGGCGTAGCACTCGCGTCGAGGCATCCGCGAGCGGACACGCGCTGAGTCTCGGTCGAGCGCCGCTGTTTGTCGAAGGCGTGAGCCGTGAAATGTGCATGCTTCGCCGCGGAATACGCTTCGATCCACCGTTTGCCGTGGCGCGTCGCGCGGTGCAAGAAGGGGCGTTGGTGCTCGCGAATCCTTGGAACACGCCAATGAGCGGAACAGTGACGATTCGTGACATTTCGGTTGGCACCGCAAGTGGCCAGCAGGGCAATCACGAGGGCAGCGCTAGCGCACTAGGGCTCACGCCGCGCACGCATCGCTTCACGATTCCCGCGCTTGGAGAAGCGCGCATGCCAGTGAGTTTCAGCGTTCCACGATCGTTGGCTTCAGGAGCCGTGCGAGTGCTGGTCGATGTCGAAGCGACGGCCGCTGAGCCATTCCGCGCGACCATCGAGGCCGTGCTCGACATCGGATTCCGAGACATCACGATGGAGTCATCGTGGAGGCTCGCGCGTTCGATCGAAAGCGGATCGATCGATCTCGTGCTTACGCTCAAAGTCACGAATGTCAGCCAAAAACCAGTAGATTGCGAAGCATTCGCAGTGGCCGACGGATTCGCGCAAAGCAAGAAGCCGATCAGCGGACTGGCGCCTGGAGCAACCGCTGTGCGCGTCTTTCACTTTGCCGATGGCGTGCGCAAACTCTCAGGCCGCGACATCCGCGCGGGAGTCCACGATGCCGATGCCGATGCGCGACTTCTCAAGCGCATCCCCATTCCGCCGCTGCTTCCGCCTGTCGAAACTTTCGCTGGCGCCTCAACCGACGCGTCGCGCTAATCGTTTCGAGGCAGGGATCCGCCCGATTCCTCACCGATTGCCTGACTCGGGTGAATGGGGCAACGACCGCCGTGCATTTTCTGCACGCAATCACTGCACTCGGCCGATCTTGACCGTTGCGGCGGAGCCGCTTCCAATGCGCCCACATGTAGCGCAGTGCGGTTGAACTCCGACTGTGAATCCGATCTCTTTCCAGTGTGGATCGAGATGAACCAGCGCGGAGTTGAGAACGCACGATGGCCACCAGCCCGCCTTCATCGCACGAGCCGCCTCACACTGTTGTCGTGTCGATCTCAGCGCAGCAAGCAGCGAAAAACGCCGTGCTTGAACGCAATCTCGCTTCACTGGGCGAACGCAATCTCGATACTGCCAACGCGATTCGCGCCGCCACGCCGGCCATTCTCGAATGGAGCACCGCGGCCGATGGTGCGCAAGTCGCGTCCTATCAATCGCGCGCACTCGCTTCGCGACATCAGCCTCGCGCGGAAGCTACAACTTTCGCTGACGCAATTGACTTTCGCGATCGCGCCGTCGTAGTCGTGCTCGGCTTTGGCCTTGGCTTTCACATCCATGAGTTGTGCGCGCGTCTGCTCCGCTGTGGCCTTGTCGTCGTGCTCGAACCCGACCTTGGCTTACTACGCGCGGTGCTCGAAGAGATCGATTGCAGCAGTTCATTCTCGCGCGCCAACATTCTCATCTTCGATGGGACTGAACCCGCGGGCCGTTACGCCGAGCGTTTCGCAGGAAGCGAAGGCGTACTCATTCAAGGACTGCAATTCGTTGACCATCCGCCGAGCCGCACGCGAGTTGCACCGTGTTCGAAGGAGTTCACGCAACACATCACCGACACGGTGCGCGCAGCGCGTGTTACTGCTGCAACAGGTCTCGCGCGCAGCGCGCAAACGATTCGATCCATTCTGCGTAACGCGCGTCACTATGTCGCAGGTGAAAGTCTCGCGCCACTCGCGGGCATTGCGAAAGGCCATCTCGGCATCGTGGTGAGCGCGGGTCCGAGCCTGCGAAAGAATCTCCATCTGCTTGCGCAACCTGGTGTGCGTGAGCGTTGCGTGATCATCGCGACGCAGACGGTGTTGAAGCCATTGCTTGCTGAAGGCATTCGTCCGCACTTTGTTGCTGCGCTCGATTGGCACGTGATTTCAAAGCGTTTTTACGATGGTTTGCGTCCAGCGGATGTTGCGGACACCACGCTCGTGCTTGATCCGCAAGCGAATCCAGTGATTGCCGCGAGCTATCCAGGACCCATTCGCACCATCGCCGCAGCGCACCTCGATGCACTCCTCGGCCCACTCGCGCGCGACATGGGTCGACTGCCTGGAGGCGCAACCGTCGCGCACCTCTGCTATCAAATCGCGCGATATCTCGGCTGCGATCCTGTCGCAACCATCGGGCAAGATCTGGGATTTACTGATGGCATGTACTACGCGCGTGGTACTGCGATTGATGAAGTGTGGGCGCCTGAGCTCAATCCCTTCAACACGATAGAGAACCTCGAATGGACCCGCATTGCGCGCCACCGCACGCATTTGGTGAAGCGCCGCGATGTGTACGGCAAGACGATCTACACCGATGCGCAGATGCAAACTTATTTGCAGCGCTTCGAATATTTCTTCTTGCAAGATGAGCGACGAGGTTTGCGCACGATCGACGCGACTGAAGGCGGCGTGATGAAAGCGGGCACGATCGTGCAATCGCTGAGCGAGACGCTCGCGGGGTATGCTTTCAACGCGTTGCCTGCGATTCCACTGGCGACGCGAGTCATGGACGATTCGCGTTTGAGCGCAGCAGCGAAGCGACTTCGTGCGGTCGAAGCAGATGTGCGCATCATTCGCACGGCGTCTCAGCGCACAGGCGATGCGCTTGCTCAATTCACCGCAGCCACGGCGACGCGTGATCCTCACGCTCGCTTGTGGAAGATCATCGACACTGAGCGTGCAAAGGTGGCAGCGCGGCTCGATACCCTGCGATTACTCGATGAATTCAGCCAAGTGGGCGTGCTCAAGCGCGCGAAGGCAGATCGACGCATCGAGCAAAGTCGCGGCATCACGCCCGAAGAGAAGCAACGATTGCAATTCGAACGCGACCTCGTGAATGTGCGATGGATCGAAGAGAGCGCTGAGGAATATCTCGGCGTGCTCGGCGACGCAATCACTCGGCTTGAGAAGGGCGACGCTGGTCTGAGCGTTGGATGCGAAGACGACGAGGCCGCCACCGCTGCGAAAGCCGACGGTGCATTGGGACGCGCGCTTGGCGAAGCAGGAAGCGCGGTCGAAGTCCGCGCCGCCTTCATCGTGCCGATTGATCCGTGGCATGGCGGACTCGGCACACCGCGAAGTCTTGCCGAAACGCTCGCGGGTCGACCTGTCATTCAATGGACGCTTGAGCGACTGGGTCGTTCGCGCGAAGCCGCGACGATTGTGCTCATCGTTCCTGAAGGCTACGACATCGATGCGTTGCTCGATCGCAAGCGCATTGGCTTGCCGATTGAAATTCATCGCACCACGGGTTCGCCGTTTGGCCCTGAACGCGCCGCGATTGCTTCCGCGCGCCTGTGGAGCGACAGCTCATGGCGCGGCGGAATTGCAGGCCTGACCTGCTACGACGAAGTCCTCGCGCCGAGCGCAACGCTTGCCGCGATGAAACGCTTCGACGTCAACGCAGCAATTCTCGTCGGTCCCGATTGGCCGCTCGTCACAGTGCTTGGCGAGAACGGCTGCGATGCGTTGGTGCGACGACATCGCACGCGACCAGAGTTGTTGCGCGTGGTTTTCAATCAATCGCCACCTGGATTATGCGGCGTGCTTGTCGAGCGTTCGCTCATGCAAGAACTCGCGCGTGGAGGACGACACGCGTCAATCGGTTGGTTGCTTGGCTATGAACCTTCGCGGCCGCAACAAGATCCGATCTCGAAAGATGTGTGCGTGCAGATCGATCACACGCTGCGTCGTTCACTTGTGCGCGGAGTGTTTGATACGCCACGCAACATGACTCGTCTGCGTCGAGCGATTGAGCCCGCACTCGGTGAGCACGGTGGAAGCGTCGCAGACATTCAACCAGAGGACGCGATTCAGTTGCTTGAACGGCAACTCTTCGACACGGTTCCGTACTACACGCCTCAGCAACTCATCATCGAATTGAACACGGGTCGTCAAGGTTCGGGCGCGTCGAGCCCGCATCGCATGGGCTCCGTGCAACGGTCGGTGATGACGGAGAAACGATTTGCGAAGATCGTTGAGCAGGTCATCGAAAGTCGTGACACGGTGATGACATTTGCAGGAGCGGGGGATCCGCTGTTGCATCCTGATGTTGCGCGATTTGTGCGCATGGCGAAAGATGCTGGCGTGCGCGGTGTGCATCTGCGCACGGAGCTTGTTGCGTCGAGCGACATCATCGACGCGGTGGTCGAGAGTGGCGTCGATGCGATCAGTGTTGAACTCGATGCAGACAGCGCGGAGACCTATCGCCGCATGCACGGTGTGGATCAATTCAAGATTGCGATCACCAACATTGAGCGGGTTTTCGCGGCGCGCCGTGTGCTTGCAGGCTCTGGCGGTGGTGCGTACGCGCTGCCGTGGATCGTGCCGCGATTGCAGCGGCGCAGCGAGAGTTACGAAGACATCGATTCGTTCTTCGATCGTTGGCAACACATTCTTGGCACAGCGCTGATCGAAGGCGCGCCTCAGTTTGACGACACGCATGAGACACCTGCGGATCCGCTAGCAAGCGCGCGTGCTCCTTCGCGATCGATGTATCGCGAGATGTTGCGGCGCATGCTGATTCTTTCGGATGGCACCGTTCCGCTGTCGGAACTTGATTTCCGTGGCGATCGAATCTTTGGCCATGTTGATCGCACGCCACTGCTGCAATTGTGGCGTGATCTTGTCGCGCGACGCAAACAAGTTCGTCGTGATGAAGGCGAAGCGTGCGAAACACTGAGGACGCGCACGCCATGAATGCACATACGGATTCAGGCCGCAAAGAACAAGTCCTTGCCGTCATCATCGGTCGCGCGGGAAGCAAAGGTCTTCCCAAGAAGAACGCGCTTGATGTTGCGGGCGTTGCGATGATTGCGCGAACGATTCGTTTCGCGATCGCGTCGACGAGCATTGATCGAGTCATCGTGTCAACAGATGGCGAAGACATCGCTGCAATTGCGCGCGACGAAGGCGTTGAGGTGTTCATGCGCGGCGAGACGCATTCGCACGACACGGCAACTGTGGACGCAGCAGTGCGTCACGCTGTCGACGCAAGCGCTTCGCGGGCTTCGACCGTGGTGATTCTCTACGCGAATGTTCCAGTGCGACCGAGTGATCTTGCTGATCGCGCAGTCGCCACCTTGCAGGAAAGCGGCGCCGACAGCGTGCAAAGTTACTATCGCGTTGGCAAGACGCATCCATATTGGATGTCACGCATGGATGACGCGGGGCGTGTTTCGCAGTTCGTCGAGAACCGAATCTATCGTCGTCAAGAGTTGCCAGCGTTGTTCATGCCTGATGGCGGAGTCATCGCTGTGACGCGCGCAAGTTTGTTTGATGTGCGCGAAGGCGAGCCGCATGCATTCTTCGGTCGTGATCGTCGAGGCATTGAAACGCGCGAAGGCGATGTTGTTGATGTTGACAACGCGCTTGATCTTGCTGTGGCTGAATCGATTCTGCTCGCACGCCCAACTGAGGTCGCACCATGAGCATCTCCACACACGCAGCACCATTCACTATCGGTACGCGTGAAGTTTCGCCGTCGCATTCGCCCTACATCATCGCTGAGATCGGCGTGAATCACGATGGCAGCGTCGCGCGCGCGCGCGAACTCATCCACGCCGCGCACGCCGCGGGTGCTGACGCTGCGAAGTTTCAGATGTTTGATGCGTCAATGCTCATGTCGCTTGATTCCGTGCTTGCGGTCTATCAGCGTGAACGCGGTGCTCAAGATCCGCGCGCACTCCTGAGCGCGTTGCAGTTGTCACCTGACGAACTCGGCAGTCTCGCCGATGAGTGCGTTCGAGTTGGCATCACGCCCATTGTGACGGTCTTCTCGCTTCCACTTGTTGAACACGCGCGCGCGCAATCATGGCACGCGTTCAAGATGGCGTCGCCTGATCTCGTCAATTTGCCGCTGTTGAAAGCGATTGCGCGTCTTGGTCGCCCCATGATCGTGTCGACTGGTGCGGCGCATCGCGAGGAAGTTGCGCAAGCAGCAGCGTGGTTGAGTGATGTGGCGAATGTCGCGTTTCTCCAATGCACTTCGAGTTACCCAACACCAGATGAACGCGCGGCGATCGGTGGCATGCACGACATTCGCGCGATCACGCAGCGAATGACGGGCTACAGCGATCACACCGCGTGCATTGATTCAGGTGGTCTCGCGGTTGCTGCGGGCGCATGCATTCTGGAAAAGCATTTGACCTACGACCGCAATGCCGTGGGGCCCGACCACGGCGCGAGCCTCGACGCGGCGCAATTCGGTGCCTATGTCGCGCTCGCTCGACGCGCGGCTCGCATGATTGGCAGTCACACCAAGCAACTGCAAGATGTCGAACACGATGTGCGCCGCGTGAGTCGTCAGTCGATTGTGGCTGCGCACGATCTTGCGGCGGGTCATGTGTTGAGCGACGCTGATCTCTGCTTTAAGCGACCAGGCACAGGGATTTGCGCGAGTCGAGTTGCAGAGTTTGTCGGTCGCACGCTCTCGCGCGAGGTGCACTTCGACCGCGTGCTTGTTGCGGAGGATGTTGCGTGAGACGAATCGCAGTAGTGACAGGCACGCGCGCTGAGTGGGGATTGCTGCGAAGCGTCTGCAGCGCTATCGACGCGCACGCCGAACTTGAACTCGTCATCGTCGCGGGCGGCGCACACTTTCTTCCGCCAGTACCCACGATTCATGAAGTTCGCAGTTTCGGCGCGCCCATGCAAGAATTCTCGATGCAGCGCGAAGGTGAGACGGGGCGTCTTGCGGATGCTGCGGCGTTTGGTCGCGGCGTGACAAACCTCGCATCCATCGTTGCACTGTTGACGCCCGATGTTGTTGTGGTGTTGGGCGATCGCATTGAAGCGCTTGCTGCGGCGAGCGCGGCGAGCATTGGTGGCATTTGTGTTGCGCACATTCACGGTGGTGATCGTGCGGAAGGTGTTGCTGATGAAGCGATGCGCCACGCCATCACCAAACTTGCCCATATTCATTTTCCTGCATCGCCCAAGAGCGCTGAGCGCATCGAGCGCATGGGTGAAGATCCATCGCGAATTCACTGCACAGGATCGCCCGCAGTGGATGGACTTGCAGCAATTCCTGCGATGAGTGACGCGCGCTACGCAGCGCTTGCTTCACCGCAGTATGTCGTGTTGTTTCATCCATGCGGACGCAGTGATAGAGATGAACATGCGGATGCGACGACTCTGCTTGCGGCTACATCGTCGCGAGGCCGCGTGCTTGCATTGCGTCCGAATGCAGATGCGGGCAACGGGGGCATCGTGCAAGCGATTGCGGAAGCGATTGAACGCACGAAGGACATCACGACGATTGATCATCTTGCGCGCGATGAATTCATTGGACTCCTCAAACGACCCGAAGTGCGCGCGCTCGTAGGCAATTCAAGCGCTGGGCTGCTTGAAGCGGCAGCGCTTGGAACGCGCACGCTCAATCTCGGCAATCGACAACGCGGCCGCGAACGAGCGGAGAATGTTGTTGACTGCGTTGAGTGTTCAGCGAGCGCGTTGCATATAGCGCTCACACAAGTCGAAGCGCTTGCGCCCGTTCCAAGCGCGCAGTTTGGCGACGGTCAGACGGGTGTTCGCATCGCCGAGCTCTTAGCCAGTGCCGATCCCAATCGCTACTCGCTTGCGAAGCACAACACATTTTAAATC
>QWPU01000129.1:0-6630 GCA_003671065.1 Planctomycetota bacterium
ACGAAAAGCGCATGTTGTTGCGTCTTGGGCGTTGCCTCGAACGATGGATTCCCAGTGTCTCGATCGACGCAGGTTGCGGCGGGATTGATGGCATCGACGCGCGTCGCGCAGGCGCGATGAGCCCAATCGATGCGACACATGATCCAACACATGATCCAACACATGATCCAGCACATGATCCAACACCGCGCACGCCATGCACGACGCAAGTTCGACAATACGCACCCGTCCTTGTCGGCGACCTCTCAGGCTGCGCCATGCTCTTTCGCACGCTCCATGGATCCGAGCAAACACTCATGGCTCGCATCCGAGACTCCTTTCTTCGAAGAGGCTTCTCTGTTCATCTTGCCACCGCTTCCACAATCGGAGCTGCGACGGCAATCGCTCGGTTTGCGACGAGTGGTTCGACACCGAGCGCACATCGCACCGTGCACGCCATTCGAAGCGGTTGTGAACTCGACGCGCTTGATCCGCTTCGCGTCGAAGCGCTTCGCATATCTCCTCGCGCAATCGAAGCATTGCACTCGGTCGAAGTGCTCACCATCGGGCAACTCGCGCGCCTCAAACGCAGCGGCATCGCAGAGCGTTTCGCAGGGCGATTTCATGGCGACGACGAACATGCGCGCAAGGTCAACTCAGTAGCGGCTCCCGTGAAGCGCGGCATGAGTGGACGCAACACGCGCAGTCAGTCCGCGCGCACGAGATCATCGTCTTCACGCACTCAATCATTGCACGGGACGCTGTTCGGTGAGTCTGCTCATGCAATCAGCGAAGAGATAGACCGCATACACAGCAGCGCTTCGAAACTGCAGATCGACGCTGTTGCAGGCATCGATGAAGTCTTGCATCGCTTGGATCAAGCACTCGGGACGCGTCCTGAATCCTTGTGCCCACTTCGCAGTCAAAAACAAATGGTGCTGCGAAGAGTGTTCGACGGACCAGTCCATCAACTCGAAAGCATCTTCGTGGCGTGTGCTGGGATGATCGATGAACTCGTTCGCGCGCTCGCGCTGCGCCGTGAAGGATTGCGCGCGGCCTCATGGCGCTTTCTGCACGCACCATTTCCCGTCGATCTCTCGACCGATCACGCGCCAGAGGTCTTTCAGCTCAACACGCATGTGCCGCAAAGTGGATCCACGAATGTAGTCAAAAACTCTGCACCACCGCAGGTCAGAGAGCGCATCCCTCTCGACACACGAATCTCGCACACGCACATCGACTTTCGCCTGAGCCGAGCGAGTGCTTCGCGCGTGCATCTGTGGAACATGCTGCGGCCGAAATTGGAAAGACTGTCACTTGAGTACGCGGTCGAAGAGATCGAATGTCGCATTGATGAAGCAGTGCTGCTTCGATACAGGCAAGGATTCATGCTTGAGGCGCCGACGCGCGAAACGAGCGGAGCGCCGATGCTTCTTCAGACTGGCGTTGCGACTCTGCAGAAGGCAACTCGCTCAGAGAGTCGAGAAAAACACCACGACGAACGACGAAGTGAATGGATCGACATTGTCTCCACGCGTCTTGGTGCATCGCACATGTCACGACCAAGAGGTGCGAGTACTGCCGCAACGGTGCTTGCGCGCGAGTGTTGCGGTTCATCAAGACCCGTCGATTGTGAAGGAGCTATGCAGTATGCACAGAGCGATCCCCTCGCTGATGCACATCGCATTGCTGCACCTCGCGCTGATACGCCTCGCGCCATGGTTGAACGCGCGCGCGTTTCATGCGTTGATCGCGCGGAGACCTTCACGCTGGAGCGCCCGCCTCAACGATTCAAAACGCCCGAATGTGCTTGGCTCAGAGGAGGTTGTTTCGCAGACTCACTCGCACGCTCAGTCGCGCAGCGGACTGTGTGGTGCTCTGAGAGTCAGCCTTCGCTGCACGCAGAAACGCAGCCGTGGCCGACGGTTTTTTGGAGAGATCGAACGTGGTTCTTGCATGCAATTGATAGTTGGGAGCGCGTCGCCTCGCCGTGGTGGAAAGCGGAAACTGATCACGCGACGCATGATCCGACCGCGCCACCAACGCGCATCGCACCATCGGAACATACCGCCCGTGTGAGTGGTCGTGTCTATTCGAGAGTTCAATTCAGAACTCAAGTACACACTATGACGCACACCGAGTCTCGCGGCGGGCTCTGGGTCTTCGTGCAGTGGCCGATGAGTTTTCAGCAACAACGAAGTGTGCACGAGCAGCAGACCAGCGCATCACTCGGCGCCGCGAGAGCACGAGATCCACCAGCAGTTGTGCCACCGCGTGACCACTCTCTTCACGATCATTCTAGTTGCGGGCACTCCACTCAGACACACGACCCGTGGCTGTTGGGTTGTGCCACCGCTCTCCAGAACGGCATCGAACTCGCCGTGCTAGGAGTGTGGGGCTAGCGCGTTCGGATGAAGTGCATGACTCGCAGTGTGCATGCGATTACGGGCAAGAAGAACGCCGCATAAATGCGGTGAGTAGCAACACGTGAGCTGAGAGCGAGCAGAACTGCATGCCAGAAGAACCTCCGCCGAAATGTCACCAGCGTCCGTTGCACGCGCCATTGCACGCGCCATTGCACGCGCTGTTACATACGCCGTTGCACGCGCTAGCGAAGAGCTCAAGCATTCGAACGCATGTCAGCAAGGCTCCAGCGCAGAAGTGGGGTGAGCTTGCGGTGCTGAGCAACTACACATTTCTCGGTGGCGCGAGTCATCCAGAGGAACTTGTCGAGCATGCGGCGCGGCTCGGCCACGCGGGGATCGCTCTCACTGACTTCGAAACATTCGGCGGCTCTGTGCGCGCTCATGTTGCGGCGAAATCCGCGATCGTGCAGTCGTCAGCACATGCATGTGGAGATGCTGGTTCCATTCGACTCGCGCATGGCACGCGGGTGCGATTTGATATCGATTCGGCGCGCGACGACACGCGCGACGACACGCGCAGTCAGCCGCAGCGCGGCCGTGGTTCTTTGGCACGACCTGAACACACGCTCGAAGTGCTGCTTTATGCCACACACCGAGCGTCATGGGCAACACTCTGTCTCTTGCTCACGCGAGCGCGAAGTCGCGCAGCCGCCGATGCGCTCAAAAATTTCGAGCACGCAGAAGACAGCGAAAGGAAAGCGAGCACACACCCTCCACCCGACGAACACTCGCGTTCGCAGCAGCGGCGAACACCTGCGCGACTGCACGATCTCATCGAACTGCTTGCCGAGCATCGCGGCGGAGATGGAGTGCTGGCCGTCATTGTGCCTCCGCGCCTTCCCGCGCAACGGTTTCTTGAAGCCGCCATAGGGGTCGTGCGCATGATGCCAGGTCGTGTGGCTGTGGCGCTTCGGCGAAGCGATGAACCGAGCGGGGTCGTTGAATCGGAGCGCGCGTGTGTGCTCGCCGACGCGCTTGCTATTCCTGTTGCCGCAGTGAACGACATCCGCATGCACTGCATCTCGCGTCGACCATTGCTCGACACGCTGCGTTGCATTCGCGACGGGACCACGCTCGAACGCGCGGGCACTCAAATCGCGGTCAATGCGGAGCGTCGCTTACGAAACCCAACGGAAATCTTTCGGCGCTACGGCGATCAACCAGAAGCCATCGAAACCGCGTGGCGTTTTCTTGAGCGAGCATCCGCGTTCTCGCTCGGCGAGTTGCGCTACGAGTATCCCGACGAAATTGTCCCGCAAGGCGTGCCTGCGATGCAGCACTTGCGCGAACTCGTCTGGAAGGGCGCACGCGAGCGCTATCCGCGCGGTATTCCGCCGAAAGTGGCGCATCAATTTGAACACGAATTCGCCATCATCAATGACCTCGCCTACGCGCCGTACTTCCTGACGGTGCAAGACATCGTCGCCTTCGCGCGCTCGCGTGGGATTCTCTGTCAAGGTCGCGGGGCAGCGGCAAACAGCGCGGTGTGTTTCGCGCTCGGTATCACCGCAGTTGATCCAGATCGCGTGGAGGTGCTCTTTGAACGCTTCGTCAGTCGAGAGCGAAGTGAACCACCCGATATCGACATCGATTTCGAGCATGAGCGTCGCGAGGAGGTCATCCAACACATCTACGCCAAGTACGGACGCCATCGCGCCGCACTCGTCTGTGAAATCATCAGTTACCGCGGGAAGAGCGCCGTTCGTGATGTCGGCAAAGCGCTTGGATTCGCGCCCGATACCGTCGAGCGTCTCGCGTGCGCGATTGATAGTTGGAGCGGTGGTGGGATTGCTCAACGCGATGATCTGTCGGATGAAACACGAGCAGGGACTGATCATGCGTCTGATCATGCGTCTGATCATGCGTTTGATCATGCGCCGCGCGCACTCCATCCCGACACCATAGAGCGTGTTCGCGCAGCGGGCCTTGATCCTTCAGCGCCTCTTGTTCGTCGTCTCTTGCAACTTGTCGGCGAAATCCTCGGCTTCCCTCGCCACCGTTCGCAGCATGTCGGCGGCTTCGTCATCTCGCGTGGCGCGCTTGCGGAGAGCGTTCCCATCGAGAACGCCGCTATGAAAGATCGCACGGTGCTTGAGTGGGACAAAGATGACATCGAAGCGCTCGGCATGCTCAAGATCGATCTCCTTTCGCTCGGCATGTTGACCGCGATTCGTAAGACCATTGATCTCGTCAACAATGATCGTCTCGATGTCGCCGCGGGTGCGCAATGCGATGCAATGACTGACGCGCCCATTGTTCGGCGTGATCTCACCGATGTGAGTCCGCCGCGCGTCGATGTGCGTTGCCCGGTGTCGCCGCATGATCCGCATCATGATCCGCTGCATGATCCCCCTCATGAAGAACTTCGCTTCCACTCGATTCCCGCCGAGGATTCGCAGACATACGACATGATGTGCAAGGCCGACACGATCGGTGTCTTTCAAATCGAATCGCGCGCGCAAATGTCGATGCTTCCGAGGCTTCGTCCGCGTCGTTTCTATGACCTTGTGATTGAGGTCGCGCTTGTTCGACCTGGTCCCATTCAAGGCGATATGGTGCATCCGTATCTTCGCCGTCGCAATGGCGAGGAAGTGACGGAGTATCCGAATGATGCGATTCGCACAGTACTCGGCAGAACGCTAGGAGTGCCGCTGTTTCAAGAACAAGCGATGGCGCTCGCGGTGGTCGCTGCAGGGTTTAGCGCGGGCAAAGCCGACGAGCTGCGTCGCGCGATCGCGGCGTGGAAACGCAACGGCAATCGCATCGCAGCATTTGGCGCGTCGCTGTTTGAAGGCATGACGAGCCGTGGCTACTCGCGGACATTCGCATCACAAGTCTTCGAACAGATCAAAGGATTCGCGGGCTACGGCTTTCCTGAATCACATGCCGCCAGTTTTGCGTTACTCGTGTACGCAAGCGGTTGGTTGAAGCGCCATCATCCCGCGGCGTTTACTGTTGCGTTGCTCAACAGCCAGCCGCTTGGTTTCTACGCGCCCGCGCAACTGCTGCGCGATGCAAAGGAGCACGGCGTGGCGGTGCGCGGCGTCGACATTCATTGCTCGCGCTGGGACTCTGCTCTTGAACGCAGTGAAGATCGCGTGCGTGTTGTGCAACGCATGCTCGAGCAAGGGCCGCGCACGGCGCAAGCAGAGACAAGAGGACGCGCGACAGATGACGCGCACGCGAGCCGCTTTGAACGCTTGCATTCGCGCGGTCGAAGCGGTGTGTTTCATGTCGCCGCGGAGCACATCGCGAATGATGCAGCCATGCGCGTCGAGCCGCTCTGCGCACCGTCACCCTGCACCGAGCGTTCCGCAGCGTGCTCAACTATGGGCGAACCAAGTCATCTCCGCTTTCATGTGCCATCGCAAGCGGCAATTCGCCTCGGTATGCGCATGGTGCGAGGCCTTGAACCTCTAGAAGCTCAGCGCATTTGCAACGCGGTCGCGCGCTACGGTCCATTTCATCGCATGGATGAACTTCTTGAAATGTCAGGCGTGCGCGCGCTGTCTCTGCGGCGCCTCGCTGCGGCGGATGCATTCACTTCGATGGGGCTTGATCGTCAGCAAGCGTCATGGCAAATTCTCGCACTTCGAGATCGCGGGGCGACGCTTTGGTCGTTTGCTAGCGAAGACGCTGTCGCGCCCGACTCGAATGAGCCTCATCGTGATCGCGACGAACTTGAGCCTAATCTGCCCGTGGTGAGTGATCTGTCAGGAGTCGCGCAAGACTTCGAGTCAACAGGGGTTTCACTCAAGCGCCATCCGTTGGAGTGCATACGCCCACGCCTTCAACGCGCTCGCATGGTGCCGTGCTCATTTCTTCGCGATGAATCGCGCACTCCCAAAGGACGCATCGTGACGCTCGCTGGACTTGTTCTTGTTCGCCAGCGACCGTCCACCGCGAAAGGTGTTGTCTTCATGACCATCGAAGATGAATCGGGTGTGGCCAATCTGATTTTCCGCCCCAAGGTGTACGAACATCTTCGAACTCAAGTCCGTCACGCAACGGCGATATGTGCGCGCGGAAAGGTGGAGCGGCGCGACGGAGTTGTGCATGTCCTTGTCACAACCGCGCGAAACATCACGCACGCTCTCGCCGCGGAAGGAGAGACAGCAGCGCCACCTTCGCGCGATTTCCACTGAACATGCCGCGTGAGTAGCGCGCAAAACTCAACGCGAGTTTCTGCAGTACGCTTGGAGTATGAACACGCATGCGAACAGGA
>QWPU01000129.1:6640-8321 GCA_003671065.1 Planctomycetota bacterium
GCGTTTCGGGGGATACAGGTGATGCGGGTGATACTGGGCATCGGCGCTATCGGGATGGCCGCAACGCTCGCAGCCTGTGGCAGCGTGCGCGGAACTGACAAACCACTATTGCAAGAGACGCCCTCGGTGCAGACAGCGCAGCCCGCGAACGCGCCTGAGCTCAAAACTCCATAAACGGGGCATCAATACGCACAACTTCTGTGCGGCGCTCCCGCAGACGCAGCTCAACCCTCGGTGCCTAGACCGCGGTGCTCTTCTTCCTCGACTTCTGCGTGACGAACATCGGACTTCGTCTCAATCAAGCGTTTCATCGCACGAAGCGCAGGGAAGCTGATCGCGACGATCGCGACGACTCCGAGCGTTCCGATGCCGCCACTGACAACCGAAACGACTGGTCCAAACGAATTCGCAACAAGCCCTGACTCAAACGCACCGATTTCATTCGAGCATTCGATGAAGACGCCATTGACGGCGGTCGCTCGACCACGCATGTGATCAGGTGTTCGTGTTTGCACAAGAACATGGCGGATCACCACCGACACATTGTCGACGGCGCCACCGACGGCGAGTGCTGCGAGTGAAACCCACAGTGAGGTGCTCAGGCCAAAGACGATCATCGAGACCCCGAAGATCGCGACGCTCCACAACAACGCCTTGCCTGCGTGCCCAAAAGTTGGTCGAGCGGCGAGCCAGACCGCCATGCCGAACGCCCCCACAAACGGCGCAGCACGCAACGCGCCGAGTCCGACAGGCCCGCAGTGGAGAATCTTTTCTGCGTAGACAGGCAACAGCGCGGTCGCACCACCAAACAGCACCGCTAGGAGATCGAGCGTCAACGCGCCAAGCACAGTCTTCTCAGCCCAAATGTGCTTCGCTCCCGCAAGCATGTCGCGAAACTTCGGCGGAGCAGTCGTTCGAACAATCGGTCGCGGATTGAGAAAGAGCGCCGCGACACCCGCGCCCGCGCACAAAAACGCAGTGACCAAGTACACGATCCACGCGCCGCCCGATGCCGCAATCACGACGCCAGCAAGGAGCGGCCCCGCGACGGCCGCAAACTGGAAGAACCCCGACTGCCATGCGATCGCATTCTCGAATCGGTGCGGTGGAAGCAATGATGGAAGCAGCGCTCCACGTGAGGGCGCATTGAAACTCCGCACACACCCTGACGCGAGCAAAAGAGCAAACACAATCCAAATCGGTCCGTGCTCGTAACTGAGCAGCGACATCCCGAGCGCGACGGCGGCGAATCCAAACTGCGTGATTGCAAGGATGAGCTTTCGGTCGCCGCGATCAACAATGGTTCCCGCAGGAAGCGTCAGCGCGATCACCGGGATTGCTCGAGCAAGACCTGTAGCGCCGAGGAGCAGTGCATCACCTGTGCGCTCGTACACCTCCCAACCAATCGCGGTGGAGAGCATCTGCAGACCCATACTCGATGCAACAAACGCGAATGCAAAGAACCGATAGTTCGGCTCGCGCATCGCCGCAAACGCATCATGCGGCGGTTCCGTCGGAGATTGAGCAGGAGTGATAGTCACGCGCGGATGGTCACAAACTTTCGAGTCGACAGGCTACCGCGTCTCGCTGGTGTTGGAGTACCCACGCAAGCAACGCCGCGATCGCCGGTCGGCGGCGGCGGATGTCCGCGGTCGGCGGTCCACGGTTGATGCTGGCGGTC
>QWPU01000013.1 GCA_003671065.1 Planctomycetota bacterium
TCAATCTTTGTGAATCACACATCAAGGTCATTCGCGCGTTGCAACGCTTTGCGCACCACATCATCAATATCGTCATCACTCGCAATCATGAAACGATACATGATGCGATTCTTCTTTTCCGTCGAGTTCCACACGCCACTTCATGAACATCGTCGCGTCAATCCAACCGCTTGCCATCCCAACGCACGAACGATTCGATCGCTTCATACTCCGCAAGCCCGAGCGCGTCATAGAGCCGCGCGGTGGTTGCATCGCGTTGCGTTTGCGCGCAACTTCATCGGGTGCAAGTGGCACCGAGATGTCGGTGCCGTCAGTCTGTTTCCTTCCTCAGTTTCTTTTCCCATTCCGCTCGTCGCGCTATTCGCGCGATACGGCTTTCCTCGATCCGTGCGGCGTCCGTTTCCGCGTCCGCCGCCGGCTTGCACGCATCGCGCCAAGCGACGACAACCGCAGCGTGCGCGTCGATCCAAGCCTTCGCGATGGCTGGACCTCGGCGAGCGGTTGGGGCGGCGCCCGCGCGGTCGGTTCCGCGGGCAACTTGCCTGACCGCATGATTTTCTATGAACGCCGTAGGAAAGGAGTGCCCAAATCATCGTCACCACGAACACGATGACAACGGACGGAAGAGCAAAAATGCATCGGCGGCCTCAAACATATCTAGGAAAGGGGCCATCGCCAACTGCGATCAATCCTCCATCGCCTCTGAAAGTTACCTGCTGCCTCCGCGCGCGAATGTGCGAGACTTCACTGAGTACGGCACAGTCATTGGTGAACTCAATGGCTTCAACTATTCAGACGGTGATCAAGTTGATCACGCGATCTTGCGCATTGGACAGAAGTAAACGCGTGACTCGTCGCGCGATCTCACCTTTAACCGAGACAGCACGATGAACTACCTAGCGATCCCCGATTGGGTTTGGGACAACCTCCACTACGCTGCGCCACTTCTCGCGTTGTTCGCAGGCGCGTTCATCATTCAAGGTGTCATCGGCGCACGGCGCGGTTGGCATCCGACATGCCGCCGCTGCAAGCATGACCTCCGAGCAGCGAGCGCTGGTGTTGGCGGAAGTCTCACAGTGTGTCCAGAGTGCGGCGCGGATCTGCAGCCATCGCGCGCTGTGGCCACAGGGCGATTGCGTGTGCGACCGTGGCTAGTCGTCGTTGGCATTGCGTTTGGAGTGACCGCTGGATACGCGTCAAGCACATTGGAGACCGGTCGCTTGAGACAGTTGCGCATGGAACTCATCGCAAGCATGCCAGCGACTGATCTTGTCGGCGAGATATTCAACGGTGGGAAGCGCGGAAATTTTGCCTTCAGCGCGCTCCAGCCACAGCTCAAAAATCGACCTCAATCGGGGAGCTCGATTCCGAGCGGCGTACTTCTCGGCGCAATTCTCGACGCGCTCAAGCACTGTTCCGAAAACGGGCAGCTCCCGTCCATGCGCAACATCCCGTCTCAACTCTTTCAAGCCCTCGATGAGCGCGAACTCACAGCGCTCATTCCACTTGCAGTTGAAGAACTGCTCGAGAGTCGTGGAGCCAAGCGCGAGCTGCTCGATGTCCTGATCGCAGCCACTTCGAGTGGCGCCGAGGGCGAGACCAAACATCTTGAGCAACTCGCCACCCTGCTTGAACTCAGTCCGCAAGGAAAAGCACTGCTGCAGCCACGACCTGAGGTGCGTGATACCCCCGCACAAGGCACCATTCTCGACGTCCACTTCGCTCCGCTCGTTCGCTTGCGCGACGCAAACCGGCGCGGGGACATGGATCCGACCGTTGAACGCGAGTTCATTTCCGATCGCTGCGAGTTACGTTCTGCGGCCGCATCGACCGAGGCGCTCCCGCGAGCCTTGAGCGTGATCCAACCGCGTGCAATTGACCAACGGCACTACGACGCACCACACATGCGAGTACTCATAGACGCGCCGCCTGGCGAGTATCAGCTGAAGATCACAGGCGTGCTCGTGCCTCGCGTGCTCGTGCCGCGAGCAAAAATCGGATCACTCGACGAGCCCGAGCGACCGTCGCCTACTCAAGCTGCCGCGATCGAAGGGGCGATCGCTGTTGATGAAACGATCAGTGTCACGGTTCGCGCGCGCGAAGTCGCCACCATCCATTACACGCAGGACGAGGCGGCGATGGTTGCATTCGCGGAGTGCCTGGCATCGGCGCGTCTCAAAGACAATCGCGGTTTGGGTTACACCTTTAAACTTGGGAGCATGCAATCTCGCGAGCGCGATGACATCAATGTCTCCTACGCGCTGCGAACAACTGCCGTGCAAGGCGAAGTGCGCCGCGCGATGGGCTCTATGAGCGGAGAAGTCAACGGCGGTTCGCACAGCGACTCAAATGGAATACTGCCACAAGAGTTTGATGTCGCGAAGCCTTTCGAAATCGAACTGCAACCTGATCCGACTTCGGATGCGCTCTCAACGCGGTCCCGCACCGATGGTGTTGAACGCCTCTGGGCGAAATTTGTGCTGCAGTTTGCAAACGCAACCGCGAAACCCGTGGTCACGACCGCGTTGATTCCACTCGGGGAAGCACAAGGTCGAGCAGTGGATGACGACGCCATGCGCAGCGTGCTCAATGCGTATGTCGAGCGACTTGCTCCGCGCGCACTCGATCCGTTCCGCGATCGGGGGCGAGGCACGACTCCGCGCGACACCGTTCGAATGGAGCCTGCGCGCAAGCAGTACGCAGCACTCGCCACGCCAACAGTGAGCGGACGATTGGAACTGTTCGCGGGCGAACGACTCGCAGCGCCCTCGGTGGATTGGTTCGGTTCGATCACGCATGGGCGCGCGCCGGGAGAGTTCAAACCCGTCTTCGATGTCGCCAACAGCGAGCCGCTCACGCTGCGTTACACGCCCGATGTGCGCATCGGTGAAGCTCTTGCAGGTGGACCGTTCGACTACATCGGCGTCCCGTTCGAACTGCGCTATGCAACTGGCACCTCGCCACCAACGCTGGTGTTTCTTGAAAACGCGAGTCCGAAGAAGTGAACTGACCGACTACGAACATACACGAGGAGATCAGCATGACTGTGTTCGACATTCCTGAATTCGTTTGGACTGCGCTGCCGTTTAGCGCAATGGTGATCGCGCTCATCGCTGGAGTGCTGTTGATCAACGCGATCTGGGGCCGTCGCACGGGTTGGCATCCAATCTGCCGCGCGTGCAAACACGACTTGCGCGGCGTCGACCTCACAACTACGCACTGCCCTGAATGCGGCACAGACGTCGCGAAACGCGGCGCCGTTGTTGTCGGCCGCAGGCGCGTGCGGCCGATGCTCTTGCTCGTTGCGCTCATGATGGTCGGACTCGCGGGCGCGGCAACGCATTACTTGGAGCGTACGAAGCTCACCGCGCTTCGCTACGAAGGCGCGATGTATGCGCCTGTCGAGTTGCTGGTCGAGATCGTCCTGACCAAATCGCAGCAGACTGCCGAGTGCTCGTTCGCCTACCAAGCACTGCGCAATCTGTCCGAAGCATCACACGCTCCGCAGGGCACGTACTCGACGCAGGTGCGCGACGGCATCCTCGCTGTAATCGCTGCGAAGAGACTGGCTGGAACCGCTCAATACAACTTAATGCAGCATTCCATGGCAAGCATAGACATCGCCCGCATGCTCAATGAAGCCGAGATAATCACGCTTGGAGAGCACGCGCGCGCCGACCTCATCGCGAGCAACGGAACGCAGAGCGAACTCTGCGGCTACCTGTTCGATGTGGTGCAGCAATTGCCGAGGTTTCAGATCCCAGTGCGTGCGCTCCTCGTGTCATTGGTGAACAGTGACGACAGTCGTTCTTTGTTCTTTCCGCAACTGCGCTCCCGAGCTGCTGTGTCCAAACGTGTACTCATTATTGACGTGTACCAGCGGCCTCTACATTACTCCCTCATCGCGGGCGCGAACGCCGACATCATGCCGAGCTATGAGTTGCTTGTCGAGAGCGCTGAACTCACATCGAAAGGTGATGCTTCGGTCCACATCATCAATCAACTTTCCGATGGTGGCGTGGAGCGCAGCCCCGGTCGCGCGCGCGAGATTCGGTTGCTTGCCGACGCGCCTGCGGGGATCTACCAATTGCGCGTGCGTGGCGTCATTGTGCCCGATCACTTGATGCCGAAAGAGAATGTCCAGAAAGGTCAGCAGAAGGGACAGATCGCTCGAGTCACCGCAACCGAGGCTGCGGCGATCGACTGCACGTATCCGTTCGATCAGACCATAGACATCGAACTCATCGAGTCGCGCAGTATCTCCGAGTGCGTCGCAACGCATGACGAGGCGTTGGCCACGACGACGATGGAGGCGCTGCGCTCAAGCACATTCGAACAGAAGAAGGGCATCGCGTTCAAGCCGAACTGCCCCACGCTGCCTCCTCAAAACACTGCTGTGGCACTCAGCTTCACCATGTCTGTCGAACAGGACACACAGAAGTGCGTGTTTGGCAAGTGCGTGTTTCGTAAAGCGTCGGATGAACAATATCGCGCGATCCTGACCAACGGAGTGCTCCCTCCCTCGATCGATCACACGAAACCGTTTGTGATTCGACTTGTTCCAAACGCGAATGAACTCTACTTGGGGGGCCAGTTCAACAACGCAACGTTGATTCCTTATCTCGCACATGAATTCACGCTGCAGTATCAAGATATGAACGCAACGCCCCAAGTGGATCAGCGTGCCATCATGAATACTCCGACTGCGCAGGCGCGCGAACTCGACGACGCACGCCGCGCGCAACTGATCGCAGCATTGGGAGTCGCGCGCGCGACGACCGATCGCCTCACGGCGACGCACTCTCCACGACTGGATGTTTCGTTTGTGTGCGACGAAACCGATCGGTCGATTGCGAATGCACCGACGATTGGTCTCGCAGGACGTCTCGAACTTCGTTCGGAAGGTCGCCTGATCTCGCCTGTGTTCAATGTCCTCCGTGACGACATCCGCGCGCTCCGACCTCTCTATTTCGACTTGATCCTCGATGCCGATCTCACGAAACCCTTCGAGATCAACTACATCCCTATCACGGAGTTCGATGGGCCGCGCGCGCGCGCACCCTTTGATTTCCTCGATGCGCGCTTCACGATTGGCGTGCCATCGCTCGACAACCCTGCGTCAACGCTGCGGTTTGGTGATGGAGTTGATCACGCGGCCCCTCCGTCAACCGAGACGGCACGATGAACTGGACCTCCCCACTCTCGCTGGACACTACTCATCGGCAAGTTTTTGACCTCAACAAAAGAAGCGAAGATTCCGACAGCGCCAACGGCGCGATCACATGATTGCGATTCGCAGGAATGATCGTTTCGCACGGCGAAATGCCGACGTCCTTCGCAAGCGAACGACAGAGATCGAGCAGCGCATCGCGCGATAGAGCGAGGTGGTGGTGCGTTTCGAAGGTTTGTCGGCGGGCATCGCGATACGCCGTACACAAGTCGCGTCAATCCAACGGCTTGCCATCCCAACGCACGAATGATTCGATCGCTTCATACTCGGCAAGGCCGAGCGCGTCGTAGAGTCGCGCGGTGGTTGCATTGCGTTGCTCGGCGCGTTCCCAGAATTCGCGGTCATCGGCGCCAGGGAAGAGCGCGCGATCTTTCTGCGATTGGTGCTTGAAGATCGCGGTGCGTTTGCGCGCGACTTCATCGGGCGAGAGCGGCACTGCCATCTCGGTTTGTTCGACATCCCACTCTTGCCATGCGCCGCGATAGAGCCATGTCGTGCATGACTTCATCCATTCATCGTGCTCGCACTCACGCAACGCGCGGAAAATCGCAGCTAAACACACGCGATGCGTTCCGTGCGGATCAGCAACGACTTCACAAGCTCGATGTCGTCAGTACCCAGCGGCTTCTTACGTACGCGACCCGTTTCATAAAACGGCATGTCGAGAAAGTGCAGATGTTCGTCGGTCACGCCGCAGTACAAGCCCGCCGCGCGTGCTTCGCCGCGACGAATGATGCCCTTCAGTTTCTGCACCGCCGCCGCATCGACTTCGCCTGGACGCTTGGCGCGCAGTGCTTTCGCAACATCGCTTTCCATGAGTTCGGTCTTGGCGGCATCGAAACCAAACGCGCTGTTGAAATCGGTTGCGAAATCAAGAAAGCGCAGCGCTTCCGCATCGAACACCGCGATATTGCCTGAGGTTTGATAGGCGACATGCACTTCGTGACCTTGATCAACAAGGCGAATGAGCGTGCCGCCCATCGAGATCACATCGTCATCGGGATGCGGACTGAAGATGAGCACGCGCTTTGGGAAGAGTTCGTCGCCTGCTCGATGCGTGTCACCCACGCGCTTGCGTGACGCAGGTTTCCCGCCAGGCCAACCTGTGATCGAGCGCTGCAAATCGCGGAAGACCATGATGTTGAGGTCGTATGCCTTGCCGCGCAGCGCCAAGAGATCTTGCAAGTGATGCTCGTTGTAATCCTCAGTGGTGAGTTTGAGAATCGCTTTCTTCGTCGTGCGCGCCAGCCAAATCACTGCCTTGCGCGCGAGTGCGTCATCCCAGTGCAGCGCGTGCGCGGCGGAACACCACGGCGCTTTGCAACGCTCGAGTTCAGCGGCAGCGGCAAGATCGAGATACACCTGCGCATTCGCGTGTTCTTGCAAGAAACTCGCCGCAACTGAAATAGTCACTGGTCCTTGCACCGCCCGCGCGACCACAGGCGCCTTGCCTTCACCGAACGCCAACATCACGACGCGCTTCGCTTCGAGAATCGTGCCAACACCCATCGTGACCGCGCGCGTTGGGACATTCTCTTCGCCGAAGAAATCGCTCGCGGCATCTTTGAGTGTCACGCGATCAAGGGTAATCACCCGCGTACGGCAATTGCGTGACGAGCCTGGTTCGTTAAAACCAATGTGACCCGTGCGTCCGATGCCGAGCAACTGCAGATCAATGCCACCCGCTGCGCGAATCGCTTGTTCGTAGCGGTCACACATCGCACGCACATCGTCCTCGCTCGCAGTGCCGTCAGGAATGTGTGTATTCGCCGCAGGAATATCAACGCGATCAAACAAGTGCTCACGCATGAAGCGGTGGTAACTCTGCAACTCCTGTGGTCGCATGGGCCAGTACTCATCGAGATTAAACGTCACTACATTCGCAAACGACAGACCTTCCTCACGATGCAAACGCACAAGCTCGTCATACACGCCCGTTGGAGTCGAGCCCGTGGCAAGACCAAGCACGCACTGCTCGCCGCACGCGGCCTTCGCGCGAATGAGATCCGCGATCTCGCGCGCGACAGTCGCCGACACATCCTTCGCGCGTTCAAACACTCGCGTGGTCATGCGCTCAGCAGGTGAAGGAGTTTCAAAGTAAGCGGGCGTGCGTGTCACGGGTTTTGTTTCGATGGTGGTCAAGGACATTCTTCGTTGGCTGGTGCTTGGATGATCCTAACTCAACACGACAACACGATGCCGTGCTGAAAACCCTCAGATACTGCGGGCAGCTGCGATATACGCCTCGTACGCGCCTCGCACTTCGGTCATTGAATCGCCGCCGAACTTGTCGAGAAATGCGCGCGCGATTTCGAATGCGACGACATTTTCCATCACCACACTTGCCGCGGCGACGGCACTCACATCACTGCGCTCATACGCGCTTGAGACTGCGGCGTGCGTTCCGAACTCAACACTTGGCATGCCGCGCAGAAGCGTCGAGATTGGCTTCATCGTGCCGCGCACAACCACAGGCATGCCGTTGGTCATACCGCCTTCGAGACCGCCCGCATTGTTAGATGGGCGCACGAAGCCGAGGTGCGATGCATCGCGCGCGTCGTCGTCGAATGTGATCGGATCATGCACGTTGCTCCCAAAGCGAGCGGCGCATTCGCGACCGAGACCGATCTCGACGGCTTTGAAAGCTTGGATGCCCATCACACTGAACGCAAGACGCGCGTCGAGACGATCGTCCCAATTCATGCAGGAACCAAGGCCTGGCGGGCAGCCGAAGACATGCACTTCGCACCAACCGCCGACGGTGTCTTTCTCGATCTTCGCACGATGAATGAGATCGACGAGTTGCGCATCGACGGTCGGATCGGGGCAATAGACTTCGCTCGCGTCGCGCGCAGTGATGAGCGCGTCGAGATTGTCGGCGGTGATTTCGCATGAGCTCCACGCGTCAATCGCGCCGCGCACGAAACCAAACACGCGAATGCCAAACGCGTCGAGCACGCTGCGCGCAACCGCACCCGCTGCAACACGCGCCGCTGTTTCGCGTGCACTTGCGCGCTCAAGCGTGCTGCGACAATCGGCAGTGAGATACTTCAAACTCCCCGCAAGATCTGCGTGACCAGGACGCGGTCGCGTCACCGGCGGCGTCTTCACGGCGTCATCAATTCGATTGTCTTTGTTCGCGATACGAATCGCGACAGGCGAACCGATGGTGCGACCACTGCGCAAGCCGCCGAGAAATTCAGCGATGTCTGTTTCGATTTTCTGTCGCGCACCACGACCGTAGCCGCCTTGCCTTCGCGCGAGTTCGCGATTCACGCGTGCTGCATCAACAGCGAGATCGCTGGGCAATCCATCAATGATCGCGACGAGCGCGGGTCCGTGCGATTCACCTGCAGTTTGATAGCGGAGCGGTCGAGCCATGCACGGATTGTGACGCAGGCGCGCCGCGAGCGCTACTCACTCGCTCGCTGCAATCACTTTCCACAGCGAGCCAGGATTGCCCTTGTCTTGCCCGCCATTGAAGGTCGTGAAGATGACCGTGCCATTGTGCATCGCATCGATCGAAGTGATGAGTTCGTTCGCCTTTTTCCCGATGACCGCTGGCTTTGTTGGCACTCCATCCACCATGCGAATGCCCCAAATCGTGCTGAACGCGAAGTCGGCGTAGATATAGATGCCATCAAGTTTCGGAATCTCCTTGCCGTGATAGACCACGCCTCCCGTTATCGAGAGCGCCTCACGGTGACTGTGCGAGGCAATCGGTTCGATGAACGGTCCCTCGCCCTTGCCACCGTCAAAGGCCTTGGACCCCTCGCGGGCGTTCCACCCGTAATTGCCGCCCTTTTCGATGAGCACGATCTCTTCGCATTCGTTCTGTCCAACATCGCCGCCCCAGAGCGCGCCTGTGCTGCTGTCGAAAGACATGCGCCAGATGTTGCGCAGTCCGTACGCCCAAATCTCGGGCTTCGCGTTGGCTTTGCCGACAAACGGATTGTCTGCAGGCACGGCGTATGGCGCACCGTTGGCGCCCTTCTTGGAAACATCGATACGCAAGACTTTCGCGAGAAATGTCTCGAGGCTTTGACCGTAATGATGCGGATCATTCGCAGCGCCCCCGTCACCGAGCGAGAGGTAGAGGAAGCCATCGGGGCCGAAGACCGCTGCGCCACCGTTGTGATTCGAATACGGCTGCGACTGCGTGAGCAACACTTCTTCACTCGCAGGATCTGCACTGGTGCCGTCTTCATTCACCGTAAAGCGCGACAGCACCGAGCGGCGCGGCTTGTTCGCGGTGTAGTACACATACAGCTCGCGTTTGGCGGGAAACTGCGGGTGAAACGCAACACTCAGCAAGCCTTCTTCGTTGCCTCCGTCGTTCACGCGTTCCTTGATGTCAAGAAACACGCTCGCTTCAGTCAGTTCCGACTTCGCTGGATCAGCCATCAGAATGCGGCCAGGTTGTTCGACGATGTAGAGATTCGTCGTGTCGCCTGGTCGCTGCAAGGTTTGAATGGGACGAACGAGCGGCAGCAGCGGAAGCACACGATCAAGACGGATCTTTGGAATCGCTTCACCAGTCGCCGACACGCGCGGTTCGACGGCGGCGGGCTTCTTGGTTGCTTGAGCGGCTTGCGCGGCTTGAGTGGCTTGCGTGGTGGTGAAGAGCGAAAGGCAGAGCGTGATAGCGAGCATGGAAACTCCGTTGAAGTCATTCATAGTAGCGAAGCCCCCGCGCAAACAGGTCATGCAAATTCGTACACTTTCGCGCATGCACACGCCGATCCTCATTGCTTTCGCGCTTCTCGCCGCTTGCGCACCCGCCACGCTTCCGCCGCCATCGAAGGAGCCTAAGCCGAACACGCACACCGCGACACAAGAGAAGACCGATGGCTTTGTCGCGCTGTTTGATGGACGCACGCTTGATGGTTGGATGGGCGACACCGTGGGCTACGCAGTTGAGAAAGGCGCGATCGTGTGCCAAGCAGGCGGGACGAATCTCTTCACCAAGGAAGAGTTCAGCGACTTCGAATTGCGTTTCGAGTTTCAACTCACTGCGGGCGCGAACAATGGCATTGCGCTGCGTTGCCCAACTGAAGGCGATCCTGCGTATGTCGGCTTTGAGAGCCAGATTCTCGACAACACGGCCGATATGTACAAGGGGCTCAAAGAGTGGCAGTATCACGGTTCGATCTACGGAATCGCTGCTGCGACCGCGACGGCGCTTCGACCTGTCGGCGAGTTGAACAGTGAGACGATCACGATGAAGGGTTCGCGCGTGACGGTCGAACTGAACGGCATCGTGATTGTCGATGTTGATCTCGCGGTTGTTGCGAAAGATGGCGTCACTGTGAGTGGTCACACTGTTGAAGGACTCAAGCGAACATCAGGCCACATTGGATTCTGTGGTCACGGCGATCGCGTTGCGTATTCAAATGTGCGTATCAAAAAACTCTGATCGCGCTCAGCACTTGTAATAGCGACCGAATCGATTCGCGATGAAATCGTCGTAACCGATGTCTTCCATGCTCACAAAGCCCTTGTGCGGAATGCGACCTTCGTTGAGCAGATCAAGCACCGCGCACACTCCTGCGGCAGTGGTGACTTGAATGCCTGTCCAATGTTTGCCGTCGATGATTTGCGCAGGAACCCTACGCGCATCGGTCTTTTCGACGAGTTTGCCGTTCTCGATACCAATCGCAACGCAGACAATGACGATGACATCGTCCTGCGTCGTTGGGATCGCGCGCTCAAAGATCGCACAGAGTTCAAGACGATGATCAATGAAGCGCATGTCATGCAACAAGAACTTCATGAGTGAGCAGTGACCCGGATATCGAATCGTCTTGTAGTTCACATTGCGCGCGCGACCAGCGAGTGATTCGCCGAGCGAGCCGAGTCCACCCGAGGTATTGAACGCCTCGTATTCGATTCCATCAATCGAGAACTCTTCGAGATTCTCAAGCGCTGGCAGCAGCGTCATGACGCCATCGACGAGCGCTTCACAGGGATTGCAATACTCGTTGACGAGACCACTGGTCGACCAGGTGAGGTTGTACTTGAGTTGATTCGATGGATGCTGCGGCAGCGCACCAACGCGGCAGCGCAACTCATGAATCACGCTCATCGGTTTCGCAAGGTGATTCGCAGCGATCGTGATGTAACCAGGCGCAAGTCCGCACTGCGGAATGAAGGCGGTCGATGCGCCGTCGGCAAGCGCCATCACTTTCTTCGTCACCGACACATCTTCTGTGAGATCCAAGTAGTGCACGCCCGCGGCCTTTGCGCGCTCGGCGATCAGCGGATTGCAGAAGAACGGCGCGCATGAAATCAGCGCCCACTTTCCTGCGAGCGCGATGTCGAGATCCGCTTGCTGGGTGAGATCAACGGTCGAGCCCGTGGTGTCTGGAAGATCTTTAATCGCGTCGCGCCATGAGGGCTCGTGCGAATCAATGATGTGCACGCAGTACTCGCCAGTGTTTGCGAGAAGGTGCGCAGCCATGCGACCGATTTTGCCTGCGCCGATGATGAGGACATTTTTCATAGTGATCTCGAAGTCTGCCGTTGAGGGGGCGGCAAGAGTAGCCCCTCGATCGACTTCGCGCCAAGGTCTCAATTCGGGAGCTCAGTTGAATCGCAGTTCGATCATCGAGAAATCGTCATCCCACGCCACGGGCTGACCCTCGCCAGGGTCCGCTTCTCCGCGACCTTCGAGCACAACCTGACGAGTTACTGCCACCACTGCGTCGAGAATTCCCTCGGCGGGACGCGTGGTGAGCAGCGCTTCAAGATTCTCAAGACCCCAGATTCCGCCGCCCTTGAGATGCAATTCGAAGACGCCGTCGGAGTAGAGATAGAGGCGGTCGCCTGCCGCAAGCGTCATGCGCTCGGTCGGTGCTTCGTATTCCTCGGTGATGCCCGTCATGTAGGAGGTCGATTCGAGTCGTGTCAAATTTCCCTCGCGCATGTGAAATGCTGGAGGATGACCGCCGCCAGCCCAACTGAGTTCACGCGTGATGCGGTTGTACACGCCGTACCAAATCGTGAAGTACATGCCATCGTGACGCGCCATTGGAAACGCGCTGTTGAGCGCTTGCAGCATGCGCGAAGGGTTGATGACTTGCTCGCGCTCAAGCGAACCTGCGCGAATGAGGTTCATCGCCGACACGCCCATGAGCGCGGGGCCAACGCCGTGACCGCTCACATCCAGCACGAATGCGGCGAGATGATCCTCGTCAATCCAGTGGTAGCCAAAGACATCGCCACCGAGCGATTCGCAGGGAACAAAGCGCCAATCCGCGTTAACCGTTCCCTCGGCAGTGTGCGTCATCGGTTGATCGAGGAGCGACTGCACATACGCCGCGGCGCGATTGAGCTCCGTCTTCATGTGCGCTTCGCTTTGTTCGAGCGCAGCGAACGCCGCGTTGCGTTCGATCTGCATGCGATATCCACGCGAGTGATGGCGAATGCGCGCGATAAGTTCAACAGGATGCGGCAACTTCACGAGGTAGTCGCTTGCGCCGCGTGCAAACGCATCGGCTTTCACTGTTGGATCTTCTTTGCCCGTGAGCATGATGACGGGAACGTCGCGTGTTGCCGCGCACTCGCGATACTTCACCACGAGATCGAGACCATTCATTCCTGGCATTTCGATGTCTTGCAAGATCACCGTGGGCTTGAACTCGAGCGCGACAGCGAGTGCTTGCAGCGGATCCTGCACCGAGCGATATTCGCACGCGCCTTGCGAGGCAATCATGCGGCGCACCGCTTCTCCGACAATCGCTTGGTCATCGACAAGAAGCACGCGATCAGTTGTTGCAATTGGATTCATGAGTTGCTGTCCATTCAAGTGCGACGGCGTGCGAAGGCCGCCGTGATGCTGTGAGCGATTGCCTCAAGCGCGAGCGTTTCGACCGCTGCGCCTAGTTTGTGTGCGGCGCCTGGCATGCCCCACACGATGCTTGATTGCTCGTCCTGCGCGATCGTGTGCCAACCTGCGAGACGCAGTTTCAGCAGCGAATCAGCACCATCGCGACCCATTCCTGTGAGCAGCACGGCGATGCCGCTTCGTTCACATGACACCAGCGACGCGAAGAGCTCATCGATCGCGGGACGATGCACATGATCACTGGGCTCATCGCGATACTCAAGCGTTGCGGCGCGCGTGAGGACAAGATGGCGTTCTTCGCAGGCGAGGAACACATCACCTGCGCGCACAGGCATTCCGCTGCGCGCGAGTTTCACGACGCGTCCAGTTTCAGCACCGAGCCAGTCGGCATAACCCGATGCGAAGCTCGCGGAGACATGCTGCACGATGATGATCGCGGCGTCGAGATCTTTCGAAAGTGAAGACAGCACTGTCGCTGTCGCGCGGGGTCCACCTGTTGATGCGCCGATGGCGATGATGAGTGGCGCGTGTGACGATGTGGTGTGCGGGGTCACGCGTGGAGGTGGAGTGATTGCGCGAGAAACCTGCGGCGTAACGAGTTTTGGCGCAAGCACTGCTGTCGGCGCAACCGCGCTGCGCCCTGCTGCGCGCGCAACAAGATGAATGCGCCGAACGAGTTCCACGCCGCCTTGCATCAGTCCACCTGCGCCAACTGTTGGCGTGTTGACCGCATCAAGCGCGCCCGCGCCGAGCGCTTCGTACACCAATCCTGCGTTGCCACTCACTGTCGCTGTCACCACGAGAATTGGGCACGGTGATGCACGCATGATTTGCCGCGTCGCCTCAACACCATTCACGCGTGGCATGATGAGGTCCATCAAAATCAAGTCTGGCGTAAGTCGCGCTGCGTGATTGATCGCCTCTTGTCCATCATGCGCAACCCACGCGACAGTGAGCGCGGGATCTGCAACAACAACGCGGCGAAGCGCTTCACACGCGACCGCGAGATCATTCACTATGCCAATCTTCACGACGCGCCTCGTGCACTACTGCTCAATGTCGCATCGAGATTCACAAGGTCACGCACGGTGTCCGCGAAGGTGCTGTCTTGAAACGCGCCCTTGGTGAGATACGCCGTCGCGCCTGCTTCGAGTCCTGCCAAGCGATCTTCCTCGCGATCTTTGTAACTCACCACAATCACGGGAAGTGCTGCAAAACGAGGGTCAGAACGCAATGTGCGCACGAACTCGATGCCATTCATGCGCGGCATGTCGATGTCGCTGACAACGAGATCGAACGAGCCCGCGCGCAGTGCGTGCAGGCCATCAAGACCATCGACCGCTGTCTCGACGAAGAAGCCCATGCGGACAAGTAGTTGCCGTTCCACTTCGCGCACAGTCGCCGAATCATCGACGACGAGCGCGTGCAACATTCGACGATCGCTCACCAACGTGGCGCGCTGCGCACCACGCAAGCGACCTTCATTGAGCGCTTGACGCACCGACTGCACGATGTCTTCGGTGTCGACGATAAGCACAGGCTCACCGCTTTCCCGCACGGCCGCCGCAGAGAGATGCGCGACTTTGCCAAGCCTCGGATCAAGCGCACGCACGACGAGATCTTCTTCGCCAACAAGCGCGTCGACGGCAAATCCGTAGCGTTCCTCGCCAAGACCAAGCACCACGATGTGCTCGCGATCATCAGCGCGGCGCGCGTCACCAAGTCCAAGCACGCATGCAGCATCGACAACACCAATGGAGGTCTCTTCCAACAAGAACTGGCTGCGGCCTGCGACGCTCGTGATCGATCCACTCGGAGGCTGCACCACTCGATCGATGCGCGCCAGCGGAAAGGCCAGCGTTTCGCCTGCAACATCAACGAGCAGCGCGCGAATGACCGACAGCGTGATCGGCAATTCAAGTTCAAACACGGTGCCGCGACCGAATTCGCTTTCAATACGCGCTACGCCACCAATCTCACGCGCGGTCGCTTGCACCACATCAAGACCAACGCCGCGACCAGAAATCTCAGTGACGCTCGATGCCGTAGAAAACCCAGGAAGAAAGAGGAACTCAAACAGTTCTTGGCGATCCATCGTGCGTGCAATCGCGTCGGTGGTAAAGCCTTTGCGCACAATCCGTTCTCGTAACGCATCCAAATCAATGCCGCGACCATCATCACTTACACGCACGCGCAACAAGCCTGCGTGATGACGCGCCTCAACACGAAGCGTCGCCTGCGGACTCTTCCCGCACGCGCGCCGTTCTTCAGGCGTTTCAACGCCGTGATCGAGCGCGTTGCGCAACATGTGATTGAGCGGCGCATCGAGCCGCGCAAGAATGTCGCGATCAACTGGAACGGCGTCACCGATGATTTCAAGTCGCGCGTCTTTCCCTAGATGACGCGCGAGATCACGCACCGTGCGACTGAGCGCGCTGGTGGCATCCGCGAAGGGACGCATGCGACTCGACAGCACTTCGTGATAGAGCTGCGTTGATGTTTCTTCGCCGCGACGAATTGCGTTTTCAACACTCACCAAATGTGTGAGCACGCGTGAACGCATTGACTCGAGCACGCGTCGTGCAGGAGCGATGAGTGCAGGATCGACGCTCGCACTGCGCATCTTTGCGCGCAAATCGTCGAGCGCATCTTCGAGATGAACGAGATCGCGCTTGAGACTCATGCTTTCGGCGCGAATCGCACCGAGGCGACGCGATTCAAGCATGGTTTCGCCTGCGAGTTGCAAGAGTCGATCAAGTTTCTCCGCCGTGACGCGCACGCTTGATGCGCGAGAAATCGTTGCTGCTGCTGGTGCAACTGGCGCGGGAACCGCTGACGCTTCGACAGCGGCGCGTGCTGGCGCGATCTCTTTCGTTGCTGGAGTTTCTGCTGCTTTCGCAGGAGTTTCAACTGCTTTTGCAGGAGTTTCAACTGCCTTCGCAGGCGTTGCGACGATCTCCGCCGCAAGCTCGCCCGTCAGCGCCGCAACAGTTGCGGCTTGCGCCGCTGACCATTCAGCGATGTCGCACTCATCAACCTTCGCAAGCAGCGCAAGCAAGTCAGCGCCGCGAAGCAGTTGATCAATGCGCGCGGGATCAATCGCTTCGCGCCCCTTCTGCATCGCAACCAACACATCCTCCATCGCGTGCGACAACTGCACGGCAATGTCAACACCCACCACGCGAGCCGCGCCTTTGATCGAATGCGCCGCGCGCATGAGGGGTTCAACACTCGCAGGATCGCTGCTGCCCTCAAGACGCACGAGTCCTTCGCTCAGCGCGGCCGAGTGCATTTCCGCTTCGCCTTTGAAGAGATCGTGCAGCGAGAAGCCGCCCAGATCGCTCATGTCAGGCTCCTTGCGAAGAGCGCCGCGAGCTTTGTGGAATGGAGGATGGTGACGAGATTGTGTGAGGGCGCGCTCGCGCTCCGTGTACCACTGCTCGTCTCATTCACTTCAACATTCACTTCAACATCCAACTCCACAAGATGCGCCGCACAACCGTCAATCGCATGACGAACCGTTGTTGGAGGCGCGAGCAACGCCGATTCATCGACGCGTCGCACACCTTCGATCGAATCAGCTGCAAATGCCCAGCGATCGGTGGCTGTTCCCATGACGACGAAATGCGATTGCGCGGAGTCGGCGGCAACACCAAGCGCCGCTCCGATGCGCGCCACTAGCGTGAGTTCACCGTGAATGTTGGCCACGCCTGCAATCACATTATTCGTGCGATGCGGCACTCGTCGAACCACCGACACAGGCACCACTCGATGCGCCGCTAGAGCGTCAAGCGCGAATCGTTCAGCGCCTACGCGAAACACCAAGATGCTGCGCGTGCTTCCTTCGCGAGAGACAGTGCGCAGTGCCACGAGCTCTGTGTTGGCGACGAGTTGTTCAGTCGGCAGCGGGCGATTTTGAAGCGCACGCATGCGTTCAAGCGAAGCATCGGTGCTGCGCGCAAGCGATGTCGTAGCGATTGTTGTTTCGCTGGGGATGTTGTCGTTCGGAGTACTCATGCTTGACGCAGTTCACAATTCTTTGGAGAGCCTATCACCTCTCAGGCGCATCGCGTTCGTCGCGATACATGCGGTCGAGATGCGAGCGAAGTGCGCGCATGCGGAAACGCTCGGCGTCGGCGTGCGCGCCACGAACAGCACACAGACGAGCAGCAAGCACCAGCGCTTCTTCGCACGATGGATCCAGATAGAGCGCTCGCGTGATCGTTGCAAACGCGCCAGAAATATCACCCGCGAGCTCCAACTCGAGCGCGCGCGCGTGGTAATGCAGCGGATCGAGCGCCTGTGCGCGATCATCAGAAGGACCGTCAAAAGTCACCAACGGCTGCCGATGGACTTCAGTCCAAGGCGTCGGTTCTAGCACCGACGGCATCGGCGCGATAAACGCTGCCGTCGCGACTTCGCTCCTTCGCGTCAACGCAAACGCTCCCGCAGCAGCATGAGGCACGAGCCCCGTGGCAGCTGCCGCAGCATGCATCTCCGCGTGACCAACGAGCAACACACCATCAGGCGCGAGAAGTTTCGCGAGACCAACGAAGATTCGGTTGCGCACCGCATCTTCAAGATAGATCGCAACATTGCGAAACACCAAGACTTCGAACTTACTACTCCGAAGCACCTCGATGTCGATCACAGTTTGTGCATCGGCGACCTTCGCACGAATACTGCGCAGCACATCCTCCCGCGCGTGCACACCGACTGTGGAGGTCTTGAGGTACGACGCAGCCCACGCAGGAATGCTGCTGCGAACATGCATGCCTGCGAACAGAGGCGCCGCCGCAAACACTTCAGGATTTCGATCGGTGGCGAGCACTTCGATAGCGGCTCCTTGCGCGCCATCAAGCATCGCCACGGCCACGGTTACAGGTTCGCACCATCCGCCCGCACCGACGATGAGCGCTCGCACGACGGAGTGCGCGTGCGTTTGAACATGTTCACGAACTCGCGTGCGCAGAAACTCGCACGACTCGTCGTAGCGGAAAAGCCATGTTTCAGGCGGCGAAAACGCTGCTTCGAGCCGCGCGTACTCCGCGTCATCAATCAAGATGCGTTGCGCGCATGCGTCTTCGCCACTCACCCTGAGTTTCAGCGCACGCGCTCGCAGATGCGCGTTGAACCGCTCGGAGGACAGCGCGCCCGCCGCGAATCCACTCTGCCTAAGCAGCCGGTCGTAGAGATCGCGTTGCGCGTTCACTGCGCTGCACGCGGCAATTCGCGCAATGCGGCGTCGCCCTCAAGAATTCGGCGACAGCGCAACAGTTGCACAAAGCCTTCGGTGTCGGCGATGGTCGGACCAAGATGTGGCGCGCCTGCGAAATTGAATCCAGTGTGGGCGCCGCCTTGTGAAAAGTCGCGGTCGCCCAAGCCCAACACTTCAGGAACGAGTAAACCGACTTTCGAACCACTGGCGTTTGCGCCCACAAAATCAAGCAGTTCCGATTCCAGTTGCAGCACGATGATGCGCGAACCAAGACGCAACTCCGTCGATGTCGAAGCAACAATCACCGACAGATCAACCAACGGAAGCAGCGCACCACGCACATTGATCAGCCCAAGAAGCCACGAGGGACCGGTCCCTGCGGAGCGATGCTCCACCACTGGAAGCACTTCGGAAATCTCCGAGCTATCCAGCGCAAATCGACGGCCGGCCACCATGACGAACAGAACTTGCATCAGCGTTGCTCGCTTGCTGTTGGCGCAACGGTAAATCGTCCCACCGCGTCTTGAAGCACCGCGACACTGTGCGCAAGATCCTCGGCAACATTGCTGAACTCCGACGCGCTCTGCGAAGTCTGCTGCGCACCTTCCGCAACTTGCCTCACCGCGAGTTCGATTTGCGTGACGCCCGCTGATTGATTGGCCATGCCCGTCTGCACATCAGAGAATCCACGCGCTGCGGAGTTCATTTCATCGATGATGTTTCCGAGACTCGTCGTCAAGCGTTGGACTCCCACGGTACTTCCACGCATCTCACCGGCAAAGCGCGCCATATCGCCGACACCTGACGACACCGCTTCTTGCATGTGTCGAACGATGCGTTCGATATCGAGCGTCGCCGCAGCCGTTTGATCAGCAAGACGGCGAATCTCTCGCGCGACCACGAGGAAGCCAAGGCCTGCATCGCCCGCTTTTTCGGCTTCAATCGCTGCGTTGACTGAGAGCAGATTCGTTTGCTCAGCGACTTTCGTAATCGTGACCACGACTGAGGTGATGAGTTCGGCCTTCTCAGAAATCACTTGCAAGCGATCACTCACTTCATCGCTGCCGCGTTCAAGTCGAGCCATCGACTGCGCCATTCGATCAAGATTCGCGCGCCCCGCCGTTGCGGATTCAGCGCTGCGTCGTGCGCCCGCATCAACTGTTTCAACAGTGCGCAACAACTCGGCGCCTGTCGCGGAGATCTCACGAATCGCCGCCGCCATTTGCGCAGTTGATCCACCGAAGGTACTCGCAGTCGCTCCTTGCTCACGACTTGTCGCGGCGAGTTCAACGCTCGTCGCCGCCAGACGCACCGACGCACTACGCACGCTTCCAACAATCGTGGCGAGCTCATCGTTCATGCGCGCCATCGCTCGCACGAGGTCAGCACTTTCATCGCTGCCGCTCATGACAGCGACTCGTTGCGAAAGGTCGCCTGATGAAATGCGTTCCGCCGCACTCTGCGCCGCGCGCACGCGTCGACCGCTACTCACCGCGTTCAATGCAAGCAGCGTGACGATGATCGCGATGCCGATCGCGGCGGTACCCAGATTCACAAGGAACAAGTCGCTCAAACTTGCGAGCACCGCGCTCGTTGGCTTGCGCACGACAAGACGCCACTCGCCTGTCGGGATCATGGTGCTCACGAAGTAACACTCGGCCCCTGACTGCCGATCGATGCTGTTTTCAAGGCGAATTCCCTTCTTTGGTACTCCTGCGAACACTTCCGCAAGATCCGATTTCTCAACAGCCGTCGTGCGCAATTGTGTGCCCGCAGTTGAATCGGTCGTCGCCGCCACGAAGCTGCCGCGCGCATCGAGAAAGATGTCCGCGTTGAGTTGCACAGAGAGTTGCGCGAGTCGAGCTTGAATTGACTCAAGCGAAACATCGACGCCCGCAACACCTTGGAAGCGACCTTTGATCACAAGCGGCGTGACATTCTCAATGATGGCTTGACCGAAGTAGTCGTAGGGCTTCGTGATGAGCGGCGTCGAAACTCCTGAACGCTCGAATCGTTCTTTGGGAAAGTCGTACCACAGGCCACCAGCGTTTTCAGTTTCTTGCAGCACTTCGAGCGTGAAGCCTGTCGCAGATTTCGGATCGCGCTTGAAGTACGGATAGAAACGACCGCTTGCTGTAAGCGCAACTGTTGGCACGCCCGCTTGAGCACCGAGCGCATCGTTTCCATCGCCGTTGGGTTCGTAGGCAACATAGGCTGCATGAAGTTCAGGATTCGCGCGCAGCACTTTCTCGATGAACATAAGCGTTTCGGCGCGCCGACCAAACATCCCAGATTCTTGCGCAAGCGCCATCAACTGCGCTTGCGCGAGGCTGCGCTTGTTCGCAGCGTCGATTTCGCCCGCCGCGAGTTCAACCGCAGCATTCAAATCGCCTTCAAGTGTGGTGGCAATTTCGGACCACGCACGCAGGCCGTTGATCACGACGATAAGGAGCACGACGAGAGAGGCGGGAAGCACGCCCAAGAGCATGCTGCGGCCGAGGAGAGATCGATGAAACGCGACAGAAGCAGCCATTGGCGCACTGTAACAACGAGCCTGAACACGACTCAGTGATTGATCTAGTCGTCAACTGATTCGTCTGACCAGCGCACGCGAACGACTCGCCCGCGTTCATTGGCAGGGATGAGCGCGCGAATCATCTCGGCGACTGTGGCTCGTGCCTTTTCGCGAACTTCAAACATCGCAAGGTCGCTTGACGCTTCACGCACGACAGCCGCGCGGATCAAACCCAGCGCTGCATCGCGCGCCGCATCATCACCCGCCACGTGATCGACCCAATCGCGATCGACCTCAATGCGCAGTTTCTTTGGATCGCTTTGCACTTCGACCAACTTCTCGTCAACCATTGGCGGGGCGAGTGTGATGATGATGATGTCATCAACGAGCTCGACTGAGGGCGTATGCGCCGCATCTGCGCCGTCGAGCGGAACGATGTACTGCACAATGTTGCCTGGCGCGACGATCTCTACATTCGTGCGTCCAACCTCGACCGTCCATCCCGGACCGATAGGGATGATCCATGCGCGCAATGTGGTTTCAGTGGGCCTTGACGCATCGACAC
>QWPU01000130.1 GCA_003671065.1 Planctomycetota bacterium
GTCAAAAACCCCTTCGACTGTCGATGCCTTCATCCACGCTGCGACGCTTGCGCTGCGATCGCTCAGCAGTTCACGAACCAGCGGCGATTCAAAGCGCGCATTGGAAAGCGTGCCATCAAGCGGGGCGCCACCGCTCTCGGGCGTGAGCGAAAGCGGGCCTGAAAGTCGAAGAATTCCGTCATCTTGATTGCCGGTACTCAATCGGAACTCGAGGCTCTCTGCGCGAAGTCCGCGTTCATCAACCGCGATGCGTCCAGCAACGTGATCAGCACGCAGGCGCGAACCATCGAGCGTCAACTCAAGAAACAAAGGCACGAGCGAACCACGCGTTTCCACGCCGTTCTGCGTGACATTGCGTCGAACAAAACCATCGATCGCACCAGTAGGTCCGTAGCGTGCGAAGCGCTCAGCGGCGAGCACTTCGGTCGGCGCGAGATAGCCTTCGAAGGCACGATCGATCGGCAGCGCATGCAGTTCAAGTTCGACAAGGCTGTCAGGTCCTTCTAGGTCCGTCCAACCGCGCGCCACAAGTTGCCCGCTGCCGCGACGCGCCGTGCACTGTTCAATGCTCACGCGTTCAGGCACGAGGTCAAGTCGCGCGGAACACTCAGTGAGCGTGAACTCAGGAGGCCACGGCAATCCCTCTTCGCTGAGCCACGCGCGACCCGCTTCATCAGGAGCGGCAATGCCGTCGGCAAACGCGATGCGTACACGGAAGTCTTCTTTTCCATCGGGTTTCGAAGTGACGAGTCCTGTCATTTCGACGGCGCCACTGAGACCAAGCGCGCGCATGAACTGACCCGCAGGCGCAAGCGTTGCGCCTGGCCAACCCACAGGTGTTTCGCTTCCATCATGTGGAATTGCAGCGAGAAGTGAAGGATTGATGCGATCATCCGAGTCGGCGATTTCAATGAGCGGACGAACATCGCGGCCTCCCTGGCCATCTCTTGGAATGCGCACTGAACCCGACGCAATGAACAAACCGCCTGCAGGCGTAGTCGCGTGGAGTCCACCACCACCAATCACGATGGCTTCATCGAGCAGACTAAATGTTCCTTGTTTGATGCGGAGCGGATAGGGAAAGCGCTCAAAGAGTACGCCTGCATCGCGGACCGTCACATCACCTGTTACGAGAATCGGTTGACCAAATCCAGCGGGCGAGTAGACGCGCATGTTGAAGCCGCAGCGACCGCCCAACGCAAATGGTCCGGCGTCGATGCTGCGAGTGAGTCGGGCGTTTTCTGTGTCCGTGCCTCCGGCGGCAGTGATGCGCGCGAGTTCAGCGCGCTGATGCGCGATCGACTCAGCCGTCGGTAGCAATCCCGCCGCTGCAAGCGATTGCGCGCCGCGTTTGTCAAAGAGCAATTCAAGCGCTTCCCGTGTGCCTTCATCGAACGATGCGAAGAGGCGCTCATCAATCGGCGCGTCATCGCAACGAATGCGTAGATCGATCTCAGCACCAGTTGCAATTCCATCGAGTCGGCCCGTGATCGTCGCCATCGCGTTGTCACCGCCGCGCCCAGTCAAACGCTCGACTACCAGATTGTCATTCTCGAATGAGATGACCGCATTCACATCATCGAGGGGATAGGGGAACTCCTCAAACGCGCCAGAGGCCCGCTCAAGACGAAGTGTGCCGCTCGACCGAATCGCAGCGGCGACACCTTCGCTCGTCGGCGTTCCGCGTTCGAAGAGCGTGTCAACATTGATCGTCCACTTGGTGATCTGAAAATCGGAGAGCACTTTCGCAGCGGCGCGGGGAAGTTGCAGCGTGTTCGCTGCGCCCGCAACGACTTCGGGTGAACTGAAGCGACTGATGCCAATCGACATGGAGAACGGCGCGAGTCGCGCAGCATCTTTGAACCAAGTATCGCGCGCCTCCCAGGAAAACTCGGGCAATTGCGCGCGCGGAAGGTCGAGCGTGAACGCACATTCAAACGGCAGCGGAATCACGCGAGCACTACTCTCGCGCGCGCCGAGTTCGCCTTTGAGACCGCGCAACTCGATGCGGTCCCCGCTGAGCCGCAGCGTGCCTTCACGCACAGTCATTCGCGGCGTCGCTTTGAGATCCACGATGGCGCCATCGGCAAAGCCACTCCACGCGTCGCTCAGTTCCGCGCCACCAAGCGCTTCCCCGGGAAGGTCCATGGCGACGCCTTCGACATTGAGTTCAACAATGGGTTCACTTGTTGGCGAGTACTCAAACTTCGCGCGCCGCACGCGACCTTCAAGACCAAGGCTTTGCGTCCATGTGCGCAAGGCCATCGGTGAGATCGGCAGTTGCGAACCATCGATCGAGAGATCGTCGACGCTGATAGAAATAGCTCGTGTGTCCGTGGCAAATGTGCCCGCTATTTGACCAATTGCGAGGCGACCATCGGCATCAGGCCTGCCGTCGAGCGCGAATTGATACTGCGTTGCGCTGTTGGCGACCGAGGTGAGTGAGCCGCGGAAACGCAGTTCGCCCAGTGCGGTGTAACCCGTGCGCGTCGCCACGCCGTTTTCAAGAATGAGTTCTTCGATGCTGACGGATGTGATTGGATTCACGGTCGATGTTGAAGCTGTCGCATCGATGGCAGGCTTGAGATCGAGCAGTGAAAATTCGCTGGGACTATCGGCGCGTTCACTGATGCGCAGCGTGAGTCGATCGATTCCGACGCTGCGCACACGAAGGTCACCCGTGAACAATGTCCACAGCGAGTAGCGCACACGGATCGTTCCCGCGTTCAGCAGTTCGCCCGCTTCACCGTCCCAACCATCAACGCGCACGCGCACATCAGTCAGTTCGATTTCGTCGAATTGCGTGAGCGAGACGCTGGACGCGCTGACAGCACCTCCAAGCAGTTTGCTCGCCCGAGGAAGCACCATTGACGCGAGCGTTGAAGGGCGCGTGAGATAGAAGAGTCCCGCCGCGATGAGCACGATCAACGCGAGCGTGATTCGGAGCAACCAGTAACGGAAGCGGCGGCGGCGGCGGGGCGGAGCAATCGGGTCAAGATCCATGAAGGGTTCGGATTCTAAGGGAATTCGCAGCACGCTCCACAAGCCGTATGATCGCCATCTTTACAAGTGCGGAATTCATGAAACAGCACGAAACATCTCAACACAGAGTGCTTATCACGGGCGCGTCGAAGCGCGTCGGTCGCGCGACGGCACTTGAACTCGCGCGCAACGGTTGGGATCTTGTGCTGACCTACCGCTCGAGCCACCGCGAATGCGACGAGACGGCCGAGGAAGCAGTCAGAGCGGCACGGGACGCCTCACATTCAATCACAGTGCGCGTGGAGCATCTTGATCTTGCGGATCTTGAAAGCGTGCAGCGTCTCGCGAGCGTGGTGGTGAAGCAAGGCTCGCTCGACGCGATCGTGCACAACGCGTCGTCCTATCGCGCAACCGCGTGGGGAACGATTTCGGCTGCAGATCTCGCTGAATTCCATCAAATCGAAGTGGTCGGTCCGTTGCTCTTGACGCAAGCGTTGCACAACGCACTCGCTGCTTCAACGCTTCCTGGCGGCGGCGCGGTCGTGCTCTACAGCGACATTCACGCGATCGGTCGACCGCGCGTCGGATTCGCTGCTTACACCATTGCCAAAGGCGCGGTACGCACATTGACTGAAGTGTTGGCGCTGGAACTCGCGCCCAAGGTTCGCGTGCATTGCATCGCACCAAGTGTTGTGATGTGGCCAACGGGATTTCCGCAAGAAACGAAGGATCTGATTCTCTCGCGCACGCCGCTTGCGCGCGTGGGAACGGCAGAGGATGCGGCGCGTCTGGTGCGGTTTCTCATTGTCGAAGCGAGCTACATGACGGGCGAGACGATTCACCTTGATGGCGGTCGATCGATTCGATAGACCGTCTGTTTACTTGCTGCGCAGTGCGGCGATCAGCGGCTCAATGCGGACACGTTGCGTTGCGCCGCCATACAGCACATTGAGCGCATCGAGTTCGACGGCAGCACGAGTGGTGTCGCCGATGCGTAGAAACGCGAGCGCGGTTTCAGCGCGCGTGTAGGCATCATCAGGATTGGCCGCAAGCGCGGCTTCCCACGCTTTCGCCGCAGCGGGGAGGTCGTTTGATTCTGCAAGAGCCAGCGCGAATTGCAGGGCGAGCGCAGGGCGAGCGCGCTCCTGTGGTGTCAACGCTGACAACATGCGCGCGGCGTCGACTGCGCGGTGGTTGGCTCGCAGTGCCTTCGCAAGAATCATGCGAAACTCAAGTGCGTCGTTGTCGCGTTGCGTAGCAGTGAGCGCGAACTCAAGCGCGCGCGCGGGCTCATTGCGAGCCAGCGCGATTTCAGCGTGAAGACCAGCGGTCCACGCCGCATCGGGCGCTGATTCGGTGTGTAGCGCGGCATAGCGATCAACGCGCGCGTTCGTCGCATCACACGCAAGTGCTGAAAACACTGCAGGAAGAAGCGTCGCGATGTCTGTCGGCGCGGCGTCAACAGCACGCTCGTACAACTCTTGCGCCTGCGGGCGATTGCCAACTTGATCTGCAAGCATCGCGGCGAAGCGAATGGTTTCAACTGGTGCGGGCGCGACTGAAGCAAGCGCAGCCTCTGCTGCGGCCTCGCGGACGAGTTGCTCGCGATCACGATGCGAGAGCTCAGCCTTCGCGAGTTCCGCACGCGCAAAGAAAGCGCGAGCGGCGTACTCATGCGCGCGGCGACCAAACTGGGCGGATGCATCGATCTCGGTCGCATGCTCAAGCAACTTGCGCGCAATGAGTTCGGCTTCGCGCGTGCGATTGGCAGCGATGTAGGTTTCGATCGCACGCGTGCTGTCATCGAACTCCGCAAGCGTGAGCGCGCTTGTGGGAGGAGCCTTCGATGTCGTACTTTCATCGCACGAAGCAAGGGAAAGCGCGCTCACCGCGGCAGCGCATCGCAGAAGCGCTGTGAGGTGGGAGTGAACATGGAAGACGCAACGCGCGGCACACATGCTCACATCCTAACCTGCGCATCCTCTGCAATTCCCCTGCAAATCTTGAGGTTCGTGACGCGCCGTCAGGTGAAGGGTCAAGTAGAATCGTGCCCTCTATGACGCAACCAGCCACGCCAGTCGCTCCTTCGACGCTCGCTTCCTCCGACCACGCGGGAGGCGAACTCCCAAAGGCCTATGTGCCTCTCGAAGCCGAAGGACTCGTGCGCGAACGCTGGAACGCATCACGCGCGTTTCATGCGGATCCGTCGCAGCCTGGCGAGCCATACTCGATCTTCATTCCGCCACCGAATGTCACCGCGGCTTTGCACCTTGGGCACGCGTTCAACAATGCGCTGCAGGATTTGCTCACGCGCCACTACCGCATGAAGGGCGCGAACACGCTCTGGCTTCCAGGCACGGATCACGCGGGCATCGCGACGCAAACTGTTGTTGAGAAGCGTTTGTTGCTGCAAGGAAAGCGTCGAACCGATTTCACGCGCGAGCAGTTTGTCGGCAAGGTGCAGGAATGGAAGGACGAATACGAAGCAACGATTCTTTCGCAACTCACTGCGATGGGTTGTTCGTGTGACTTCGAACGCACGCGCTTCACGATGGACGAGACATGCGCTGTTGCGGTGCGTGCGGCGTTTTTCACGCTGTTTCGCGACGGTTTGGTCTATCGCGGCAAGCGTCTGGTAAATTGGGATCCCGCGACGCAGACGGCGCTCTCGGATGATGAAGTTGAGATGGAAGAAGTCGACGGCAGCTTTTGGTATCTCAAGTATCCGCTGAGCGATGGTTCTGGATTCGTGACGGTTGCGACCACGCGACCTGAAACGATGTTGGGTGACACCGCAGTCGGCGTGAATCCGAAAGATCCGCGAGCTGCAGGATTACGCGGGAAATTCGTGCGTTTGCCGATTACCGATCGGCTCATTCCGATTGTTGAAGATGAGTATGTGGTGATGCCTGCGTCGCTTGGCGGCGATCCACTTGATCCGAAAGCATCGTTTGCAACGGGCTTCTTGAAGGTCACGCCTGCGCACGATCAGAACGATTGGGACCTCGGACTGCGTCACTCGCTTGCAGTGATCAATGTGATGGCGCCCGATGGTTCGATCAGTGATCGACACGGATGGAACGACGCCAACGAAGCCGCGCGCGCGTTTGTTGGTCTCTCGCGCGAAGACGCGCGAAAGAAGATTGTCGCATGGTTCAAAGCGAACAACTTGCTTGAGGAAGTGCGTCCGTACCGACACTCGGTTGGCCACAGCTATCGCTCGCATGTTCCTGTTGAGCCCTACTTGAGTGACCAGTGGTATGTCCGCGTGACTGATGATCGGTTGCGTGGAAGCGCGCTGCGTTCGATGGCGAAGGATCAAGTCGAAGGTGAACTCGCGCCTGATGTGCGTGCGGCGGGCGCGATGGCGGGCGACGGCGAATTGCGCTTCTTTCCTGCGCGTTACGCGAAAAACTTCCAATCGTGGCATGAGAACATTCGCGACTGGTGCATCTCGCGGCAACTCTGGTGGGGTCATCAGATTCCCGTGTGGACGAAGCGTGCTGATGCACGCGCACTTGCGGGTTTGCTCGGAACGCTCGCGTCACTTCCTTCGTCGCGTGCGGCGTTGCGTGTGGCGCGCGTGAGTGATGGCGTGGAAGTTGCTGTGTCAACGCTTGCATCAGCTGTTGGCGAACACGATCTCCATGTCGCGCTTGCGAGCGATGATGACGCCGCAACAATCGAATCCTTCGGCTTCAAACGCGATCCCGATGTGCTCGACACCTGGTTCTCATCAGCGCTGTGGCCGATGTCAACGCTCGGTTGGCCTGATCCTGCGAAGTGGCCTGAGATGGCGGGCTTGCTCGATCGCTACAACCCGAGTTCAGTGCTCTGCACCGCGCGCGAAATCATCACGCTGTGGGTGAGTCGCATGGTGATGTTCAATCGATACTTCCTTGGTCGTCTGCCCTTCAAGCATGTGTTCATTCACGCGATGATTCAGGATGGACACGGACAGAAGATGTCGAAATCGCTTGGAAACGGCGTCGATCCGCGCGACATCATTCACTCGCATGGCTGCGACGCGATGCGTTTCACGCTCGTTTCCATGGCAACCAACACGCAAGATGTGCGACTGCCCGTTGATCTTGTTGATCCTCATTCGGGTGAAACCTTCGGACCGAAGTGGATCACGACGAGCGGCGGCTATTCAGTGGCAGATGCGATTCAATCGTCGCCGAAAGACCCGTCGAAGAAGATGGTGTCAGGTTTCGGTGCGGCCACTGGTGTTGCAACGCCTACCGCGGACATGCCGCTCGCACGCAACACGAGTGCGCGCTTTGATCTCGGGCGAAACTTCGCGAACAAACTCTGGAACGCAACACGCTTTGCGCTTTCAAACCTCGCGGCGGCTGCAGCGGATTCGAAAGAAGAACCCCTCACATTGGTTGATCGTTGGATGCTCGCGCGTGTTGCGCACGCGACACAGAGCATTGAAGCAGCGATCGCGGACTATGAGTTTTATCGCGTCGCTGAAGCGCTCTATGACTTGATCTGGCGCGATTTCTGCGATTGGTATCTCGAGAGCGTGAAGCCGACGATTCGCACCAACGCTACGCAACAACGCGTGCTCGCGGCATCGATCGATGCGATGTTGCGCCTGCTGCATCCAGTCTGTCCGTTTGTGACGGAGACGCTGTGGGCAAGCGTGCAATCGCTTGAGGCGGGCGGGAAAAACTCGATCGCAGGCATCTTGCTGCCGCCGGCGCGTCTATGCGCAATTGCGGCGTGGCCGACATGCGCGGCAACGCTGCGCGACGCTGAAGCACTCGCGCAATTCGAGCGCGTGCAAGCACTCGTCGACGCAATTCGTCGCGTGCGTGGCGAGCGTCAAGTGTCACCGAAACGCAAAGTCGTGTTGCTCGCAAGCGACAGCGTTCGTGCACTCGTTTCGAGCGCAAGCGGCGTGGTTGAAACGCTGGCGGGTATTCAATCTGTGCAAAGCGTGCCAACAATTCGTCCTTCCGCGTGCGTCGCTATTACGTTCGAAGGATCCGAACTCTTGCTCGATGGTCTGGTTGATGCCATCGACAATGTTGCCGAGAAAGCGCGATTGAGTGCACTCATCACCGAACGCGAGAAGCAAGCGCTCGGCATGCGCCTGAAGCTCAGCAACGAAGGCTACCTCGCGAAGGCGAAGCCAGAATTGATCGAGGAAACAAGGCGAAAACTTGCCGAGGCAGAAGCAGACATCAGTGCTGCAGAGCGAGCGTTCGCAGCGCTCGGAACCTGAGAAGCATCCAGAGCGCACGCTCAGATTGGAATGATCATGACGGGCATGTTTATGTTTGCGCTGGTCATCGGCGTGGG
>QWPU01000131.1 GCA_003671065.1 Planctomycetota bacterium
TCAAGAAAGCACACGCCGCCACCGAGCTTCTGAAAACCAAGTTCGAAACTCGCGCGCGTGCGCAGCGAAGGTTTCTCAAACAGCATCACCAGCGACTTCTGTGCGAGCGCGCCGTTGAAAGACGCCATGTCATGCTTGACGAGTCGTGCGAGCGACAGCAAGGCCGTGATTTGTTCGGCGCTCAATTCAGCCAGGCGCAGCAGAGATGCGCCGTGCAGTGCGATGAGTGAAGTGAAGTCGGTGGGTCGTGTCATGAGTCGTGTCGTGAGTCGTGTCGTAGGAAGTGAGCGAGTGAATGAATGTGTGGTGCCAGATCAGTGAGCGTGCGCACTAGTTGGAGTTGCGCAACGAATTCGCGTGCCGCCGCCGCGCGTGGTCGCGCTCGCGGGAGTGCGCCATGAGGCGATGGTGGCAGGGCAGCCAGCAGAAGTTGCTGCTTCAAGGGCGTTACGCACCTTTGGAATCATGCCGCCTGAAATAGTGCCGTCGGTGATGAGGCGTTCGATGTCCGCTTCATCAAGTTCATCGAGGAGCGAGCCTGACGCATCGAGCACTCCCGCGACATCAGTGAGCAGCACGATGCCTGCAGCGTTCGTCACGCGCGCGATGGCGCATGCCGCTTCGTCAGCGTTCACATTGAGTGGCTCGCCATTGGCACTTAAGCCAATCGAATTGACGACAGGCAAGCAGCCCAGCGCGAGCAGCGCGTGAATGACTGTGGGATCACCGCCAATCACTTCGCCAACTTCGCCAACATCGAACGAGTACTTCATGCTGTGGCGACATTCGCAGAGGCCGCCGTCAGACAGCGAGAGTCCAATGCAGTTCGCACCTTGCCCTTTCAAGACGCCTAACAAGCGCATGTGCACCGATCCTGCGAGCACGCCGACCACTTGATCAATCGCTTCGCGCGTTGTCACGCGAATGCCTTCAATGCGCGGCGTCGTGATGCCAAGCAATGCGAGTTGGCGATCGACTTGCGCGCCGCCACCGTGGACAAGAATGATGCCGCCCGCGTGCGAATGATGCAGCGCAATGAGGCCCGCAAACGCGCTCGCGTGTTGCGCAGCCGCGTCGATAAGCGCGCCGCCGATTTTGACGACGAGTGGAGCGTTTCGCGCAACAGCGATTTCAACAGGTTGATCAAGGTGGGGAATGTTTTTCACGCATCACCTCCGATGAGCGCCGCTGCCGAGCGAGCGCCTGCATGAATTCCGCAGGTCTCGTCAAACCCAAAACGGATGTTCATGCATTGCACAGCTTGACCCGCCGCGCCCTTCACGAGATTGTCGATCGCGCTTTCAATGATCAGATGCGTGCCTTCGAGCGCAAAGCCGATGTCGCAGAAGTTCGTGCGCGCTACGGCCGCGACGCTTGGCCATCGACCCGCGGCAAGCACTCGCACGAACGGACAGTTGGCGTAGGCGTTCTGGAACACGCTGCGCACCGCGTCTTCAGTCGTGCCTGCATGCAACTCGATATGAATCGTCGCGAGAATGCCGCGGTCAAAGCAGCCCAAGTGCGGCGTAAAGATCGTCGCAATGCCCGCGTGTTCACTGATCTCTGGACGATGACGATGCTTGAACACGCCGTAGGCTTGCATGCTCACTTCGCAGAAGAGGCTCTTCACTTCGGCCTTGCGTCCCGCGCCTGATACGCCGCTGGTCGCATCCACAATTGCGCTGCGCGTTGTATCGACGAGTCCCGCTTCAACCAATGGACGCATTGCGAGGATCGAAGCGGTGGGATAGCAACCTGCTACCGCGATGATGCGCGCGTTGCGCAGCGCGTCAGTGTTCCATTCAGCGAGTCCGTACACCGCTTCCTCAAGCAGCGCGGCGTGCTTGTGCGCGAAGCCGTAGTTCTTCTCAAACACCGTGGCATCGGAAAGGCGAAAGGCAGCGGACAAGTCAAAGACAGTGATTCCACTCGCTACCAACGCGGGCATGACTTCGTGAGAAAGTTCATGCGGAGTCGCAAGGAAAATCGCATCGAGCTCAAGCGCATCGACCGCCGCGAGCGCAAACGGTTCAACGCGAAGCGAGCCAATATCAATCGATTCAAAGCGTGGAAAGAGATCCGCCGCGCGTGGTGCGCCTTCATCAGCCTTACGCGAAGATCCAAAGAGACCGACGACTTCAACCGCGGGATGCGCAGCAAGCAACGCCATCAACTCCGCGCCTGTGTAACCACTCGCGCCAACAATGGCGACGCGCAGAGGAGTCGTGCGAGGGAGCGAAGATGGAGTGAATGAGTGATTCAAGAAAGGTGCTCGACGGGTTTGCTCGAAACTTTTGCTCGACGGTTTTGCTCGACGGTATTGCTCGACGGTTTTGTTTTGGGCGTTCAAAAATGAGAAACAGGATCTTCGCAGCGCGCCCGCACTACTGCGTATGCCTCAGTCCAACTGCGCCAGAACGCGCAGTTCTCTGGCGATGCGCCTCGCGGCAAGATCGCTTGATGCTGCGAGAAAGACCGTGTCGTCGCCCGCAATCGTGCCGAGCACGCCGCGAAGCCTCACGCGATCTAGTTCAATCGCGAGCGCGTTGCCGTGGCCAGTGGGCGTCTTGAGCACGACGAGTGAGCCGCCAACATCGACCGAGACAAGTTCACGCTTCAGCGCGCGGGTAAGTCCAAGCTCAGGCGTGGTGACCGCAGGGGTCGCGCTTGGAAGTTGGTAGCCAGCAGGCCCTTTGAGCACGCCGAGTTCCGCGAGATCGCGCGAGAGCGTAGCTTGCGTCGCTTCAATGCCGTTGCGTGCGAGTTGCTTCGCGAGATCGCCTTGGCTGTAGATCTCGCCAGAGTCAATGAGCGTGCGAATGACAGTGTGGCGGCGGGATTTCATGCAGGTCGGTCGCGGACTTGAAGAGGAATGAGCGTGGCGTGGTCAGCCGAGCGCATGAATGGTCATGCAGTCGAATGCAAGATTATACATTTAACTTCAGGCAACGCAAGAGCCGCGCCGAACTTTTCCAAAAATGAACGAGCCGCCGTGGATGTGCCTCGGCGGCTCGGTCAGATTTCAAAGTATCGCGCGCTGAACGATCAACGCGGCGTAGGCGAGGTGCGCGTCAGTGCTGACCGCCCTCGATGAGGCCGTCATCATCATCATCGTCATCGTCATCTTCATGTGAGAAGTCCTCAAGCAACTCTGGCACGCTTGGAAGAATTGGCTTGCCCTCAGCAATCATCTTCTTCTTGTAGACCTCGATCTTTTGCTTCTCAGGCACAAGAATCATTCCCATGCGGCGACCGTTCAGGCGAGGCGGCACTTCAACCTTCGCGAGGTCGGCAAGTCGAAGGATGATGTCGTCCATTCGATCGTCGCCCTTCGAGCGAAACGCCATTTCGCGGCCGCGAAACTGCTGGATGATCTGCACGCGGTGGCCTTCGATAAGGAATCGCCGAGCCTGCGCCACGCGAATCGAAACATCATGCGGATCGATCTTCATCGAGCGACCCAAGCGCACTTCCTTCATTTCAGAAGCTTTGCTCTTGGCCTTGTTCGCCTTGTCCTTCTTCGATTGCTCGTACTTGAACTTGCCGAAGTCCATGATCTTGCACACGGGCGGACGGCTGTCGGGCGCGATCTCGACGAGGTCAAGACCGCTGTCGTAGGCGCGACGCTTTGCTTCGTCCAACTCGACAACGCCCAGCATTTCGCCTTCGGGATCAAGAAGTCGAACGGGTGAAATGCGAATACGGTCGTTGATGCGAGGACCAAAGTCTCTCGAATCCTGACGGGGTCCCCCAAACGGTCTGCGCGGCGGATAGATAGTTTGATTCCTTCTGTAAGTGCGGATTTAGGCGATGACGATCGAAACGGACAAGAATTCTGCAGCGCGCGTGTCACCAACGAACGAGCAGAGCAAACACATATGTGACAAAGCGGGTCGAGTGGCAACGCGGAGCGAACTCATGCAATCAGACTGACCTCTGGTCGAGGCGGTCGTCATACGAAGAAGTTCGGGGCTGAGGCCATGAACTCAAACCATAGCATTTTCTATGGAGAATGGAAGCGAATTCTTGCTGTTCTCCCGACTCCGTGGGCGAGTTGCAGCGGTCGCGGCGAGTCTTCACACTACGAGGGTGCAAGAGTTCTTCCCCCAATCAGGCGCCGATGTGGCGCGGATCCTCGACATTCGTCAATTGACGACGATTGCGAGGGGATTGTTGAAGAGACGCGCCGTGGGGCGATTGCCTCTCGCTCTACTCTCGTTCGCGCTCGCGCCGACGGTCTTCGCCGATGAGGATTCAAACCTCGAAGTCGTGCAAATGCAGCAAGCGTTTCAGTTGCATCACACCAGCGGAAGCGAAGCGGCGTGGCTCGCCAAGGTGCGGAGTTTTATGTACTTCGACACGATGACGAGTATCGAGCCGATGTTTGGTCGCACCGCCAGCGCCGCGCCGTTTTCGCTTGGCACTCCGCACGTGGGTTCGAACTCGAATCCTGCTGCGACGGGCATGTTCGACGACCCGTGCGCGTTCTTCGTCACGCCGGCGCGCAACGGATTGCTCGCGCTGCGCGACGACTTCGGACTTCGCAGCGACATCCATGAAGCGGGGATCTTTCAAGCCGCAAGCGACACCGTTCCCGGCGCGCGCAGCAGTTCAGGCGCGGCTCGTTTCAATGCGCGTTTCGATTGGCTACTCTTTCGAAACGAAGGTGAAGGTGTCGGTCGTTTCACCGCACAGTTCCGGCAAAACAACCTGTTTCCGCAGCACGATTCGAACCTCAGTCACGCGGTCGAATCGCCTGTCTATCTCAATTCGCTTGCGGGCAGCACCGACACATTTCTCGCGCGTTGTTACTACGCGCAAAGTTTTGCGGACGACCGCGTGATGGTCACCGTTGGCAAACTCAATTCGAATGATTACATCGCGCTCAACATGTTTGCGAGCGATGAAACCACGCAGTACATCGCGCAACAGTTTGACGGCAACGATGTGTTCCCGATTGCGTTTGATTACTACACCGAAGGCGTCGCGGTGCAAGCGCTGGTGACGGACTGGTTGTATGTGGACGCGGTTGTTGCGAGTGCTGACGGCGCGACTGATCCTTGGATGAACTTCTCGTTTGATGAAGGCGTTGCGGTCAGCGCGGAAACTGGCGTCGTGTTCGATTGGCGTGGATTGCCAGGCCGCGTGTCGTTTGCATGGTGCGGAAGTAATGCGACGGAAGACTCGATTTTCGGCAGGGTCGAAGAGGTTGCGTGGGGGAACACCTACGCGTTCATGGCGCAGTATTTCGTCGAGCAAGATCTCGGCGTGTTCTTTCAATATTGTTGGGGCGAGCGTGAGATCGTTGCCTCAAGCACCAGCGAAGGCGGCCTTGGCGTCACGATCGAGAATGCGTTCGGTCGTAAGGGCGATGGCTACGGACTCGCCGTCGGTTGGAGCACGCCCGTCGAAGAGGAACTGTCGACGCAGGGGTTGCTCGAGACCTACTACCGCCTTCAAGTAACGGGAAGTTTGCAGGTGTCGCTTGATGCGCAAGTGCTGATGCCGACCGCGACCAACGAGATCTCGGAGCCAACGGTTCTCGGCGCGATTCGTGCGGTGTTTCGCTTCTGAAACTGCAGGCTGACCTGCCGCCATCAACATCGAGGCGTGGAGTCAAGCGGTCTGGGAGTCACGTCTGAAAGCTCTGCCGTGCGTTGACTGAGCAACTGTCTCACGCGCGCCTCGATCGGCGCAAAGCAGCGGCGCTCAAGCGAGTGCCCGATCATGAAGAGGATGAACCGTGCGGACACTGGAGATTCCCTCTTCGAGAATGCACGGAAGACGAGCGCGATGACGAAGTACGGCATCGCACTTCGCCATGCCGGCCGCTGGCGGACCTGCGAATGAGCCTGCGAAGCTCAGTCCGTACGCCGCGCCTCCGAGCTCCTCAGCCGCGATTCGAAGCCAGTCGAGTTGGAGCATCGCGATGCGCGAGTAGCGCAGCAGCCCCATAGTTCACGCAAGTGCCTTGAGTTGCTCGCTCGGCATCAGCGCTGAATCTGATGAACAGGATTCGTGAGGAGAAGCCATTTGTGCACTCTACGCGGAGTTTCGCTTCTGAAGCGTGCGTGAGAGCGCGTGGATGTCGTATGACGCGTTGTGAATCACGTTGTCTTCAATTCGTTTCCTTCGACACATGCGACATGGATTGACTTGACGCTGGCTCAAGGCGGGGACGGCGTGCGCGCAGTGCAGCGGCATCTCATGGAGCGCTATCGAGACGCGTTGCTGGCGTACGCGTCGGTGCTTCCAGCGCGAAGCGTCGCCGAGCCCGCGGACTTGGTGGCAGGGTTTTTTGCGCGTCGAGTTGGAAGCGATGGGTTCATCGACGCGTGGCGCGCGAGTGGTCTGCCGATGCATCGATATCTGATGAATGGCCTCTCGCTCGACGCGCGCACGCTGTTGCGTAGTGAGCGACGCGAAGCCGTTCGACGCAAGCGCTACGCGATGTTAGAAGCGGTGGAAGCGCACACACGCGCGCGTAGAGAAGCCGATGCGGAAGTGCGCTTTGAACGAGTGTGGGCGCGAGCGATGGTGGGAGAAGCGTGCGAGCGCTTGCGTGTGGAATGCGAGCGTGCCAACGATGCGGCGTCGTGGGAATCGTTCGAAGCGCACGTGATGCGCGGCGCGTCGTATGCGGCCATCGCGCGAGCGCGAGGCGATCATGCTTCAAACGCTGAGGAAAGACTTGCTGTAGCGGTGCGTCGGCTGCTGCGCCGCATGCGCGCCACTCTGCGCGAACTGCTGCAAGAAGAAGGGGTTGCGGAGGATGAACTCGATCGCGAACTGCGCTTGGTGAGTGCGAGGTTGCGCGGATGAGGCATCACGCGTGGCATACCAATCAAGAGGTCTGCGCGCGGTTGGCCGATGCGATCGACGGCGACGAGTGCGCGCCGCGAACATCGCCACAAAGTCGCCAGTTTTTACTTCTTTTGACCGCGCTCCTCCCGACCCTCGCCCTCAGCGGCTTTGTGCAGAAACCGCCGCAGGCAGATCGGCTGATCAGTGGCGCGCGCGAGACGAACGAATCAAGGAGTGATGTGATGGTGAACGCACGAATGTTGGCAGCAGTGTTGGGCGCGTCATGCGCCGTGAGCGCACAAGGCAGCGCACAAGGCAGCGCACAAGGCGACGCACAAGGCGACGCAGTCGAGTGGCGCGTGACCGATGGAGGGAATGGGCACTGGTATCAACTCACAGCAGCGATTTCGCGCTGGCCAGATTCAGCAGCGAGCGCAGTGAGCCTCGGCGGGATGCTGTGCTCAATCACCACCGAGGCGGAAAATAGTTTCATCGTCTCGTTGATTGGCGATCAAACCTGTTGGATTGGTGGGCGGCGAAATCCAGCCAACTTCAGCGAGTTCGTGTGGCTCGATGGATCAACGTGGAAACACACACATTTCCAGATCGGCGAACCGAACGGATGCAATCCGTGTGGTGAGGCGTTGTACTTGGCAATGAATGCAGTTGGTTGGGATGACACTGGGCTTGCGTCCAACGACCCCGGCTTCCGCGGCATCGTCGAATGGGAAGGCGACTGCAACAACAACTCGATCATCGACTACGGAGAAATCCGCGCTGGCCTCGCGATCGACACGAACGCCAACAACATCCCCGACACCTGTGAATGCGCGGAAAATCCAGCGCTTCCCATTTGCTGCCCAGGCGATGTCGTCGCAAGCGGCGAAGTCAACGCCGTCGATCTCGCAGCAGTCCTCAGCGCGTGGGGAACCGACGGCGGCAAGTTTCGGCGCGCCGATGTCGATGGCTCAGGCCTCGTCGACGCCGCCGACCTCACAGTCGTGCTCAGTTCATGGGGATCATGCTTGTAACGCGATGATTAAGTCACGCGTGGATGCCGTCGTGGATGCCGTCGACAGCCTTGAACCGCCGCAATCGAGTTGGATCGCTCGAGGGTAATACCTCCGGTCGGGCTTCGCTATCAACAAAGGAAGTGGCACCCAAAGGGAGGATCGACGACGCGTTTGGAGACGGTGTCCAAAGCTTCGCAAGACTTACTTCACCAACCCCGCCTGCACCGTTCCCGTCGCGCCTGATAGCAGGCGACCTTCGATTTCTGCGGCAATTCCAGCCACAAACGCGTCGAGTGGCATTTCGCCTAGGTTGGCCTCGGTGCCTCGTGCGCGCACGCTCACGACTCGACTTTCTGCGTCGCGCGGACCGACCACTGCCATGTACGGGATCTTCATTTCCGCCGCGATCTTGACCTTTGCTTGCACGCGTTCGTTCGAATGATCGACACTCGCTCGCACGCCCTTC
>QWPU01000132.1:0-4538 GCA_003671065.1 Planctomycetota bacterium
TCCGCCTGACGCGCCGATGTCGTTCTTCTCAACGGTCGCGGCTGCAGGCATTAATACGGTCTTCGTCGACACTGTCGAAACGAATCTCGGCTGGGTGCTCACCGCAACAGGCGACACGGCAACGTCGGGCCTCTGGACGCGTGGCGATCCACTGGGAACCTTTAACGGCCCGGTACCAGTGCAGCCTGAGAACGATGTCACGGCCGCAGGTGTCAACTGCTTCTTTACAGGTCAAGGCACTGGCGGTGCGCTTGGTCAGGCCGATGTCGACGGTGGATTCACATCGCTTACATCACCAACCCTGGACGCAAGCGGAGGCGAGGCCTATGCGAGCTACAGCCGCTGGTACTCCAACAACCAAGGCGGCGCACCAAACGCGGACACTTTCCGCGTGATGATTTCGAACAACAACGGCACAACCTGGACGACGCTTGAAACTGTCGGACCAGCTGGCGCTGAAGCCACAGGTGGTTGGATCAACAAGGAGATCAAGATCTCGAGCGTGATCGCGCCAACCGCAACTATGAAACTTCGCTTCATCGCTGAAGACGCTGGTACGGGTTCGTTGATCGAAGCTGCTGTCGACGAAGTGCGCATCAAGATCATCGCCTGCGGCGGCAATCCACTTGATCTCAACGGTGACGGTGAGGTCAATGCGGCAGACCTTGCGGTGCTCCTCAGCAACTGGGGTGGCGCGGGTATTGGCGATGTCAACAACAGCGGCACCGTCGACGCTGGTGACCTCGCGACGCTACTCGGTGGTTGGGGCGGGTAAACCGCGGCTGGAGCCCAGGCAACTCATTCTCAACGACGGCGGACTCGCTCCGCCGTCGTTGTCTTTTTTCCATCGTTGTCTTTTTTTCGTCGTTGTCCGTTCTTTGGGTTGGCACTGCGAAAGCGCCGAAGCGCACGCAATCTTCCCTCTGAGCGGTTGCCTGTTACGGTTGACTCGGCTATCTTCTCCCGTCCCGCAGAGATACATCCGCGGGACAACCACTGCTCTGGTGGCGAAATTGGCAGACGCGCTAGCTTGAGGTGCTAGAGGTGTAAAAACCGTGGAGGTTCAAGTCCTCTCCAGGGCATTCGGACGAAGGTTGATGGGCAAACGCCAAAACGGCAAGCCCCGAAACCGAGTCCAAAAGACGAAAGATGAAACAGCCGCGTACCAACGCGGCTGTTTCGCTTTTCAGTTGAGCCGCGCGGTCATCTCACACGCCGCGCGTGTTCGGTTCCCAGATCAACTTATGCAGTTGCGTTTGCTGACGCACGGGCAGGCGGTCTTCGAGGATCCACTCGGCGAGCGCGCGCGGATCGAGTCCCGCGCAACCAAGAATCTCAAGGCCCTTCTTCTGCGGAAATGCTGGGCTGAGATGCACCGCTTTGCAGCGCGCCGCAAGCCCGCGCTCGCGAATCACGCTGCGTGCCCATTCGTAATCGACGCGATCGGTCAGCACGAACTTAACCTCGTCGTGAGGACGCAGATGCTCGAGGTTTGACCAGAGATTGCGCGCGACTTCGCCCGAGCCAGGCGTCTTGATGTCGAGAATGCGGATCGCCGCAGGATGCGTAGGCGAAATGTCGATCGCACCTGAGGTTTCGATGAGTACGGTGAGGCCCCGCTCGCAGAGCAGCGTGATCAAATCGAACGCGCGTTTTTGTGCGAGCGGCTCGCCGCCAGTGAGTTCGATGAGCGTTGCGCCTGACGCCTCGATCTCCTGCAGAATCGCACGAATGCTGCGTGGCGCGCCTTCGCGGAATGCGTATTCCGTGTCGCAGTAATGGCAACGCAACGGGCAACCCGTCAAGCGCACGAAGAAGCACGGGCATCCTGCGAAAGTCGACTCGCCTTGGATCGAATAGAAAGTCTCGTTGATCCGCAGCGTGCCGTCGCGAATGTCGTCGCTTGCGAGAATGTCAGCAGGCGCGCTCATGCGTCGGGAGTCTAGTCAGTACATCCAGTCGGTAATTCCACTCAGTACATCCACTCAGTAAATCCACTCAGTAAATCCACTCAGTAAATCCACGACTCAACCGCAGCCGCCAGCGCATACTCCGCCGGCACGGATGATTGAATCGGATCGGTCACCATGATGAGCGCGTCGAGCAGATCGGCTTCAACATCGTGAATCGCTTCAACAGCGAAATTCGACGGGATTTCAAGGCCATCTTTGCGAAGCAGACCAATGAGTTCCTCGCGCAGCGCGCGTGGCGGCTCACCAGTTCCCTTGTAACCCTTCGCCGGCCAACTGCGGTTGTAGAGAATGCTCGCAGGGCAACTCTCGCACACGCGCACGAGCGGCTTGCCTGTTACTGGCATGCTCACTGGCATGATCGCGACACCTTCACGAGCGAGCGGCACAAGAATTTCTTTGATGACCGTGAAGGTCTGCTTGAAGACGCGCAGATTCATCGGTGCCATTGGCGTATGAAGCACACGATCGCACGCGCGACGGGGTTCGCGGCGCGAGAGTTCGCGCATGGCGCCACGCCACTCGCGAGCGGTTTCAAACGAAGCGATCCACTCCGCGACGATACGCCACGAGAGTTCACCTTCGGCCATGCCTGCAGGGCGGCTTTCAGCGAAACACTCGAGTGGAAGGCCGAACGGTGCGTCGATGCGCCAGAGGTGGTCGCGACCGTCTTTGCATGATTCAAGGATGGCTTGGCGCAGACCGTGGCGATCCAATCGACCGCGAACGGTGACGACGCTCTTTGCTGACAGTTCGCGCTCGCAGATGCGAATCTTGGCGCTTCCGCCGCTATCGGCACCTGAGAAATCGACACCGTGCACTGTGATGCGCCGAGGCGCGTTGCCGCTAGACGCTGGTGAATTCTTACTCAATTTCCGCAACTCCCGCGAGGCTTGCCGCAGCCGCAGCCGCCTGAATGAATGTGACCACCGCTGCTTGGAGCGGTTGTCACCGCGGCTCCCCCGCTGACGCCAAACACGCTCACGCGGCGGCGAAAACTACGACCCTTTCCAGTAGGGTCTTCCACGGGGAGGTCAGCGTCCTTCATAAGACGAAGAAGTTCGATGACTTCTCCGTCTTGCACAGATTCGTACTCATAGATCGGCATCCTCGCAGCATAGCCGCTGCGCTCGCGGCCACTTGCTCGGCGACTACACTGTCGCGATGACGTCCTCACGCAATCCGCGCAGTAGCCGAGCAAGCAGCCACACATTCACTGATAGCGAGCGCGGAACGCGCTTACAGAAGATCCTCGCCGAAGCAGGTGTAGCCGCGCGACGCGAGTGCGAAGAGCTCATTCTCGGCGGCGCAGTCTCGGTGAATGGACACATCGTTGACATGCTGCCCGCGTGGGTTGATGCTGAGAGCGACACGATTCTTGTCTATGGAAAGCCGCTCAAACGCGCCGAGAAGCACTTCTATGTGATGCTCTTCAAGCCGCGTGGCACGGTGTGCACCAACAGCGATCCCGAAGGTCGTCCGCGCGCGATTGATCTTGTCAATCATCCGCAGAAGCCGCGCTTGTATTGCGTCGGTCGACTGGATCTCGATACCTCGGGCTTGCTCATTCTTACCAACGATGGCGAGTTCGCCAATCGACTCACGCATCCTCGCTACGAAGTTGCGAAGGGTTACGACGTCACGCTTGATGGAAATCTTGATGAAGCGCGAATCAAGAAACTCGAGCGCGAGATTTTTGCGGCGGGTCGTGGCGAGAAGTTGACGACGCGCAGTTCGTTGGTGTTGATCAATCGCGATCGCGAGAGCACGGTGGTGCATCTTGAACTTGCGGAACATCGCAATTTGCAAATTCGTCCGCTCATGCTTCAACTTGGCGTGCCCGTGAAGAAGTTGCGTCGCACATCGTTTGGACCGCTCAAGTTGAAGGGCCTCGCCGTCGGCGAGTGGCGCGACCTCACGCCGCGCGAAGTGGAGCAACTGCGCAAGGCCTCGAAGCATGAGAGTGTTGGTGGCGCGATGGAGCCGCGAAAGCCGCGGCGATCGATGGCTGAAGCGGCCGTGGTGCGTGAAGAACGCGCGGCGGCTCGCGAGGCGAAACCAGTGGTCAATGTCGAGCGCGCGCCAGATTCGCGGCCGTATGGAGCTTCGACAAGTAAGCATCCGATGACGCGGGCTGCTGAGGGAACTGGCAAGTTTGCGCCAAAAACTGAGGGAAGGCCTACGGGGAAACCTACGAGCAAGTCTGCAGGCAAATCTGCAGGCAAGCCATTCGCGAAACCAACCGCGAAGCCGTTCACGCGTGATGCAGCGAAACCATTTGCAAAGCCATCTGCTCCGTCATCGCGCAGCAGTGGCGCGAGTTTCAATCGCAGCGGCGCAGTGCGTGAGGGTTCGCAGCGAAGCGCGGCACCTCGCAGTCGCAGCAGCACAAGTTCTAGCGCGAGCAGAGGACCGAGCACTGGTGCGAGTAGAGGACCAAGTTCTAGCGCGAGCAGAGGACCGAGTTCTGGCGCGAGCAGAGGCGGATCATCCAACACGAATCCGCGCGCTCCACGAGGTCGCAGTCGATGATCGCGCTTGCGCTCGTTGCTGCGGCAGGGTGTTATG
>QWPU01000132.1:4548-8188 GCA_003671065.1 Planctomycetota bacterium
CGAGGGACTCATGGTGTGGCGCGTGCGGCCTGGTCCGCTTGATGGCGACATCTTGTCGAGCGCGTCGCTGTTTCGTGGTGACCTCATTACATCGATTGACGGCAAACCCGCGACGCTCAGTGCATGGAACGCGGCACATTTGCAGGCTGCGGGCACATTGCTCACGCTGGACTACCGCGAAGGTTCTCCGCGCGGATGGCGTGGCGCGCCCAACGCGGCAGGCACGGAACAATCAGTCGCGGTCGCGCTTGATGATGCGGCTGTGTGGAGCGGATCGATCAACAGTGGTGATCTCGCGCCGCTAGATCCAGCCCTACTCAGCGCGGCAAGCGCAAGCAGCGAAATTCCGCGCGCGCTTGAGGCGCTCGGTCCCGTTGCACGCGCACGCAGCACGGCTCTACTCAACGCGCTTGGGGTGATTCCCGATGGTTTGCGCGACCCAACAACTTCAACGCTGATGCGCGCGATCTTCAAGGATCCTTCACGCGCTGAGAGCCTTGTCACGCGCGCAATTCCAAGCGCGGCTGACTGGACGAGCGCACCATTTCGCGCCGCTGCACAACTCGTGAGCAACCTTGATCCCGACGCATCTCGCGTGCTCAGTGCGTCGCATGGCACCTTCGAAGTGCCCCACAGTGAAGCGGGAATTTGGTATCTCGACTTTCTGCTCAACGAAGCGCGCGTGCGTCACAGTGAGCAAGTGAAGCACGATGCTGCGTTCGCGTCTGGATTGCGCGCGCTTGTGACCGATCGTCTCGATAATCTTCTGGTGCGCGGCCCTCACGCGCGCGATTCCATGCAAGCGTTGCGCGGAGTTTCATCGCTGGCGCCAGGCGAAGCTGCAGGAATTCTCGCGCATTTTGATGTGACGCTTTCGGTTGCGAAAGATCTCGCGACGAGTGAAGTTGTGGCGCTGCCTGATGAATTGAAAGGCGCTGTTGAAGGCACGATCATCGCAGTGAGCCGGGTCGATGAACTCGGTTGGCTTGTCGTTGGCGGCGCGGGCGCGAACACCTACGACCTCTCCCGCGTGGCTGCTGTCTTCGATGTTGCGGGCGACGATCAGTATCGGTGGAACTCAACAGCAGGCGCGCATCGACTCATCGTCGATCTCGCAGGAAACGATCGGCACACTTCGATTGAAAGCACCGACGCGGCTTCTCCCTCGGCGGGCCCTTGTGCCGCGCTCGGATGCGTGAGCGTGATTGACGATCACGGGGGCAACGATCGCTATGAAGGCGGCGATCTCACGGTTGCTGCGGCGCTCGGCGTTGCGCTGCTGCTTGATCGCGGCGGTGATGACTTCTACAGCGGCGGCGCCTGGAGTTTGGGCGCCGCGACAGGCGGCTGCGCGCTACTCATTGATCTCGCGGGCAACGACACCTATGCGGGCAAAGGCATGAGCCTCGGCGTCGGTGGACCTTCAGGCGTTGGTGCCGTGATCGACCTAGCAGGTGACGACCGCGCAACCCTCGGCACGAACCCGAGCGTCTACGGCGTCGAAGGCGAGCACGCAGGTTTCGGCATGGGCTTTGGCGTGGGATACCGCTTCGCAGCCGCTGGCGGTGTCGGTGCCTACATCGACTTCGCAGGAAATGACACGCGCAGCAGCGGCGAATTCAGTCAAGGCTGCGGCTACTACCTTGGACTCGGAATTCTCTTTGACGCCGCAGGAAATGACACGACTTTGGCTGATCGCTACGGCATCGGAAGCGCCGCGCACCAAGCGATTGGCATCGCCATCGACCAAAACGGGGATGACTCCTACCGCGGCAAAACCGCAGCGCATTTGGGCGGCGCGTGGGATGAGTCCATCGCGATTTTCAGCGACAAACTGGGCAACGATTCATACGAAGTCGCAAGCCTCTCGCTCGGCGCCGCCGCGCAACAAGCAGTCGGCATCATGAGTGATCACGCGGGCACTGACACCTATCGCGCCGCATCGACTTTCCTCGGCGCAGCAAGCACAAACGAGTATCACTTCGCTGCCACTGGTCTCGGGTCACTCGCCCTCTTCTTCGACCTCGCGGGACTCGATATCTATCCCGACACGCGCACGAACAACAGTCGCACGATGTCGGGTGAAACCCCGACGGCAGAGCTCGCCTCCCTTGACAGTGTCTTCATTGATGAGGAGCCGAGTAGCGCAAACGGTGTTGCAGAGAAGATGAAGGACACGGCCCATTTTCCCCCCGCGTCCTCTATCTTGCCGAAGTAAGCGCAAAGGTTTGGCGGAACCGTCGGTTCTCCCAACAACCTTGTCAGTGCTGTTTATAGGCAGGACGCCTAAGAAGTGAGCGAAGGATATGCTCGAACAGAACACCACCAATCACTCAATCGGTTTCGCAACATTTGATTTGAATGGCGCCGTCAACGGCGCGTCTGCTGTGAAGGCGAATGCGCCGATCAGTATTCCAACTTCTGCCGCGCAACCCAAGCTCGCTGAACTCACTGCGCGCGCTGAAACGCTGCTCGCGCACCTTGAAGCGCGACTGCAGGAAGAACGCGACGCAAGCGAACGCGCGACTCGCACAACTGCTGACCTCGATGAACGCCTTCGTCTTGGCGTGCGCATGTTGCAAGCATTTGATGTGCAAGTCGAACGCGGTGACCTCGCTGCAACGCGCGCGAAAGACGCGATGCAAACGACCGACGAATCAATGCGTGCGAACGCGAGCGCGATGGAAACTTCGATGCATGCGCTGGCTGATCGTCTTGCGCGCGAGAAATTCGAATGGCTCGAGCGCGAACTTTCGTGGCGCTTCGATCGCGTGAAGGAAATTGAAGAGCGCATTGAAAATGCCGCCAACGGGAAACTCGCGTGGCTTGATGGCGAGTTGCAATCACGGCTTGATCGCATCGGTGATGTGCTCTCGCGCAGCAGCGAAGTCACTGAACGCGCCGAGCAATCGATCGCGCGCCTTGACAACGCGAGTGAAAGCATCGAACGCGCCGAACGCGCGACGGCGGCGCTCGCGGGACTCACATCAGAAAGCCAGCGGCATATCGAAACACTTGTGCAACGCACGGGTGACGCAAGCGCCCTTCGCGAGATTCTCGGCACGCTTGTGCATGAACTCCACGCATCGCGCGAAGTTGTGCAAGGTGAAATGCGCCGCATGCGTGACGATCTCGGTTGGCTTGTTGAGAAGGGCGAACGCATCACCACTGAAATCGTGGAGCACGCCGCGCACGCCACGCAAGTAAGTGAAGCGCTCCGCGTGCGCACGAGCGCGACGATTCCAATCGTGCATGAACTTGCGATGTGGACTGATGTGCTCACCGGCGAGAATCGCGAGCGCATTCGACCGATTAGTGATGCGATTGCGAGCACGGTGCGTGATGAACTCAGCGCAGATATGCGGAGTTTCAGTGCTGCGCTGCGACAGTTGGCGACGCGCGCGGATGGCGCGTTTGCGCACATCACGGTTGATGCGAATCTTGTGACAGCGGATTCGAAGGATGTCACGCGGATATTTGCGAACGAAGTATCGCGGCTGAATGCTGTGGCACTAAGCGCGGCGGCACCGCTGTTTCAGATCGAAACGAATCCGACGGTTCTCGCCGCTGAAGTCGCCACAAGCGATTGCTAAACACCTGCGAATCCAAGCATTGCACGAAGCTGCAATTGGGGCCGCAA
>QWPU01000133.1 GCA_003671065.1 Planctomycetota bacterium
GTTTCTTCGAATACAAACTCGAAGCATTGCCTGGCCAGATCGCTTCAGGCATGCGCGACTGACCGTTGGCAACTTCATCGTGACTCTCGGTGTAGATGATGCGCTCGAAGGCATCGCTGTTGTAATTGGCAAGAATCGCGCCGCGAATTGCGTTCATGTCGCGGTCAGCATCGTTGGCGGCAATAAGGTTTGAGCGCACAGGCCAGTAGAACTGCGCGTCCCACTGCGCGTCGAAACCCGCGCCACCTGCGCCCGTGGTCTTGGTGAGCCACGCGTTGTTGTCGAGGTCTTCGCAGATCGAAATCTTCGAGCCTTGCGTCGCATCGACCGAGTCGTTGATCCACTGCAACAGCGACCAACCCTCGGGAATATCAGGGCCAAACTGGTCCACCTTGCGGATGTATTTTGTGCCATCCATGCGATGACCATCGAGACGGAAGTCTTCGAGCCAATACATCACATTGTCACGAATGTAGGAGCGAACTTCGTTGCGGCTGTAGTTAGGTCGCGTGTTTCCCCACGGCGTGACTGCGCGCGAGTCTTGATAGAAAAAGATGCCCCCGCCGCTGTTCTGACTCCAGCCGTCGTACTGCCAGAGATCGAGATCGTTGGGGCCAAGGTGGTTGAACACCAGATCACTGAACACTGCGATGCCGCGCGCGTGTGCTGCGTCGACGAACTCTTTCACATCGGTTGGCGAGCCGTACGCAGTTTCAACAGCCCACGGATGCGAGCCGTTGTAGCCCCACGACACGCCGAGCGGAAACTCGCAGAATGGCATGATTTGCACGGCATTTACGCCGAGTTCAGCGAGGTAGTCGAGCTTTGCGCGCGCTTGATCGAAGTTGGCGGGCACGCTGCCCTTTGGAGTTTGACCGAAGGTGCCGAGGTGCAATTCGTAGACGACCAGTTTGTTCCAACTGGGAATCGCGAAGCTTGGAGTCTGCCACGCGAAGGCCGCGTGATTGACAATGACCGAGTTGCCAACGGAGCTCGTCACCGCTCGCGCGCGCGCGTCATTTTTCCACAGCGTCGAAGTCGCAGTGGTGATCACATACTTGTACTGCGCACCTGCATAGACGAAGTTCACATCGAGTGACCAGTAGCCGTTGCCTTCGCTCACGAGTGGATGGCTCGTCGCGTTCCAAGTGTTGAAAGTGCCAGCGACGCGAACGGCGGTTGCGTTGGGCGCCCACACGCGAAAGGTGGTGCCAGCGGGAACGGGCGTGAAGTACGGCGTCGCTCCGATGCCAGGACGCGCGGATTGTGCGAAGGCGCTGAGTGACGGCGCCAATGCGAGCACGAAAGCGAGCGCGACCTTGGCGGCAGTCGGCGACAAAAGGGAAGGCGTGTAGCGCTGGGTCATCTAGATTTCGATATAAGAACTGGAACAGGCGAAAGATCAAACATGATCGGCGGAGCGTGACTCGTCCGGTGGCTGAGTCTACTTCGGACTTTAGCCAAGGCGAATCGGAAACGCGAGGATGCGAGAAAGCGTTGAGATGGCTTGGCGATAAACGGTTGAGATCGCTCGCTCCGTCGCACGCGAGTTACCACCGCTCGATGCTACTTAGCTGCTCTGAGCGCTCTCAAAACTCTCCGCACTACGCGCAAAAACCACTGTAAATGTAACCCCGCCCTGATCGAGGTCGATGCCAGGGAGGAAGTCGTCGTCGATGCGTTCAAGCAACGCAGGGATGTCTTTCTGACTGAGCCCCCCACCATCAAGAACCGTGACCGTTCCCGTTGCAACGCCGCTGGGAAGAAAGTGCAAATCAACGGCCACCGCATCATGCTCCATTCCATTCGTAGAAAGCAGACCGAGGAGCCGCTCGCTGCTGGGCGTGCGAAGGGTGCGCTTGAAATGGATGTCGTCAACGATGCTCATAATGTGATGCTCACTCGATCATTCCTGCGACGCTTGCCGCTTCAAATATGAGATAGCCGCCGCATAGAAGTCCAGAAAGCAGCGCAGGCACCAGTGCGATGAGGCAGCCGCGTCCTGCTCGATAGCCAATGCCCGTGCCTGGAAGCGAGAAGGTGCTGTACTTTCGCCCGCGCGCGCTGGTTCCTGTGCGAAAGCCTGGTCCACCGACGGACCAACCCATACCTGACTTCGACAGGTTGAGACGAAACGGTCCGAGGTTAGCCGACTTTCGAAAGGTAAATCCCATCGTGTCACCCTTTGGAGTTGCTCTGCGCGCGAACTTAGTTCGTGAGCGGACGGATCCATGCGTTGCGGAACTTGAGCGGGTCGCCGTGGTCTTGCAAGCCGATCGGAAGTTCCGCTTCATGCGCCGAGTACTTGGCCTTCGCCGCGTGCGCGGTCGCGCCCAAAATTTCTGCGTTGTCTTGCACGAGCACGCCGTTGAAGAAGACCGTCATCGTGCCCGCTTTCGTGAGCGCGCCGTCTTTGCCAAACACAGGCGCGTGGAAGACCACGTCGTAGGTATTCCATTGTCCATTTGGCTTGCACGCGTTGACAAGTGGCGGATGCTGGCCATACATCGCGCCCGCCATGCCGTCGACATAGGTCTTGTTGCCGTTGGAGCCGAGAATTTGCAGTTCGTAGCGATCCATGAAGAAGAGACCGCTGTTGCAACCGTGCTGGCTCTCGCACTTGCATGTTTCAGGAACCATCCACTCGATGTGGATTTGGCACGACCCGAACTTCTGCTTGGTTTGAATGCTGCCTGCGCCTGGCGTTGCTTGAAAGTAGCCGTCGGTGACCGTCCATTTCGCGTCGCTGCCGTTGGCGGTCCACTGCGAAAGGTCTTTGCCATCGAAGAGGACGATCGCGTCGCTCGGTGCGCCGCAACCGCCGTTGGTGCAGGTTCCACCCGCCACGATTGCTGGCTCGGGGCGAGTCATGTCATGCACGGCCCATTCCTTCTCTCCCGCTTTTTTGCCTGTGTTTGCCGCTGCTTTCGAAGGAGCAGTGCTGTCTTGGGTCGGCGCGGCAGCAATGAGAAACGCGGTTGGAGCAGCGACAAGAACGGTGGCGATGAAGAGCGGGCAGAGTGGGCAAGTGCGCATGAATCAATCTCCTGTGTAGACGCATGTTGTACCCGAGAACGAGCACGCGCGACCGCGGCTGTGATCTCTCCGTAGACTGCCTCGCATGAATCTCGTTGACTTCACTGAGCATGTGGTGATTCGCCTCCATCACACTGATGCGGGCGGCGTGGTGTTCTATCCGAGGCTCTTTGAAATCGAGCAAGAGTTGTTTGAACGATGGCTTGAAGCGGGCGGTTTGAGCCTGCGACAGATGCTTGATGGAACCCTCGCGCCGACGCCGATTGTGCAATGCGAAGGCGAGTATTTGATCCCGCTGCATGTTGGTGATCAACTCACGGCGAAACTGATTGGCGTTGAGATTGGTCGCAGTAGTTACACGCTGACATGGAGGTTTTCGATTGAGGAAGGCGTTGCGATGACCTCGCGAACGAAGCGTGTTGCGATTGATCTGAGCAAAGGCGCGAGCGTGGAATTGCCTGAAGAATTGAGGCGTTGGCTCATTGATACGCAGAGCCGCACGGCGACAGATGCCTGAGCAAGACTACGCGAGTTCTTCGAAACGCTCGCCGCGTGCAAGACGCTGCGCAAGCATCGCGCGCGAAGGTTTGAAACGACTTGCTTCGTCTTGAGGAAGCACGAAAAAAGTGTCAGGGATGAGATAGGGTTCGAGCCGCTCGCGCAGTTGCGCGCGCAAAAACGCGGCTGAAATGCCCATCAAATCAATGTCCACGAACGCCACTGGACGCATCCCCCACTTCTCGTGAGCAACGCCGACAACACACGCCGCGCGCCCGCCAACGAGATCCGTGAGCGCGCGTTCGATCGTTTCGGGATGAATGTTGCGTCCACCTGAAATGAACATCGCGTCGAGACGGCCGTGAATGTGAAGGCGACCGTTCGCATCGAATGCTCCGATGTCGCGGGTTCGAAATGGTTGCGTGAATGGAACGAGCGCGCCGTCGACAATCGTGCCGCGCGCGAGCGTTGGTGTGTCGATGAGCACTTCGCTGTGAAGCGGATCAATTGTGATGGTGATGCCTGCGAGCGGCGAGCCGGCGAGGGTTGCTTCATCGCTCGCTGTCACTGCGCCTGTCGCAACTTGCGATGCGGTTTCGGTCATGCCGTAGGTTGCGAACAGCGGGATTCCCCGCGATATAGCGCGTTTTCGTAGTGAGTTCGACGACGGACCACCACCGAGCATCACGGCTTTGAGCGTTGCGGGTGGTGGCGTTGGATCGTCGAGCAAACGCGCAAGTTGCGTGGGCACGAGTGAGACATGCGTGATGCCTGCGAGGTCCGACCACACGCGCGGCGAACTCGCGTGGCGCACAGTTGCGCCCGTCACGAGCGCGCGCACATGAATCATCAGCCCGCCGATCGACGCGCTTGAAAGCGACGCGTGCCAGATATCGCCTTCACCGAATGCGATGACGCGAGTGCCCAGACGCGCGCTCGTGGTGAGCGCATCGACACTGAGTTCGATCAAACGCGGCGACCCTGATGAACCGCTGGTCGCGATGATGACTGAAGCTTCGGGCGCGAAATCGCTGCGAATGTGTGCGTGTGTTGTAGAGAGCTCGCGTTGCACAACTGCGCGCGTGAAGAGATCCGTGCGTAGCGCGTCTGGAAGATCGCGTGCGATGAGGAGCACGCGTTCACCGCGATTCCATGCTGCTGTCAATGTTGGCAATGGATCAATACCCGAAACGACTTCGAGCGCAACAGCGTCATGCGCGCTCACGACCACGCCTCAGCAAAGGGAATTGGCAGCGGCGAACCGTCGAGCATTCCGCCGCGAATGACCGCGGGTTCGCACGAATCTTCCGCAAGCAGCGATGCGGTGCCGATGCCGTGCGCGCGCGTCGCGTTGGGAATCGACGCAGCCAGATGCGCGGCCACGCGAAGTGCATACGAACTTTCAAACGCAGTTGAAAGCACTACATCTGCGCCGAAATGTGCTGCTTCTGCGGCGCGCGCGCGAATCGCGTCGAGCGAACCGATCGTGGACATGCGAAGAATCCACGCGGCGACGCAGCCGCTGCGAGCGAGTTGCGCGCGGAGAGTGTGCGCATGCGTCGATTGATCGAGCGCAGTTTCATCAAGCGCGATCTTGATGCCCGTCGCGCTCGAAAGCGCCGCAAGGTGCGAAGCGTCGCGCAGTGGATCTTCAAGATACTCAATGCGATGAGCGTCAATGCCGCGCAATCGCGCAACGCATTCATCGAGCGTGAGGCGTTGATTAGCATCAATGCGAAAGTGCGCAGCAGGAAGCGCGTGCATGAAGCGCGTGAGTAGTTCGCGTTCATCCGCTTCGCTCGCGCGACCGAACTTCAACTTGACGACGCGCGCGTCGCGCAACTCATGCAGCGCCGCATCCGTGCACTGCACAAGCGCTCCAGCAAAGAGTTGCGCAACACGCACAGGCTGCACCGCGCGTGCACCGAAACCATCAAGCGTTTCCAACGCCATCGACGCCGCGCACGCCGCACTCGGCGCAAGCGCGTCGATCTCGATGAGTCCATCGCTCCAGTCTTCCAGCGCGAGCATGCACTCGTCAAGCGTTTCTATGTGCAGACCCGCAAGAGGCGCGCATTCACCGTAGCCCGAACGCGATTCATTGCGCGCGCACAGAAACAGCACCTCGCGCGCTTCAACACCAACGATGCTCTGCGCGTCCTTACGAACTGGCAGCGAAACACGCAGCATCTCGACGCTCATGCAACACCTCCATCGAACCATGAACCGACCGCGAACGCTGCTCCGTAGCAATAGAGCAGCGCGCCAAACATCGCGAGATTGCCGTTGAGCGCTGCACCGTCGCGACCGCGAAGGATCGTGATCGTCGCAGGTGTCGCGAAGAGTGCGACGAGCGTTGCGAGCATCACGCTCGCAGGAAGTGCGCAGCATCGCCAGGCAATCATCGGTGTCGCCAATGCCAACAAGTGACACGCACCGATCTGCGCGCGCGCGCTGCGTTGTCCATATCGCACCGCGAGTGTGCGCTTGCCATTGGCCGCGTCGAGGACGCGATCACGCAAGTTGTTCGTCGCAAGTAAACACACGGCGATCGCGCCAGATCCGATGCCGCAAAGCAGCGCCGTCGTCGTCCACGCACCATCGCACGCCGCGCGCGTGCCAGCGACTGCGATAGGACCGAAGAACGCGAAGACGAAGAGATCGCCCAGACCGCGATACGCCAACGCAATCGGTGGCGCGGTGTAGGCGACAGCGCTGATTGCACCAACAACGCCAATCATCGCGAAGATCGCACCCGAACGCTTCGTTAGGAAAAACGCTGGAATCGCCGCGAGAATCAGCACGAAGATGAGCGCGTTGCGCATTGCGCGCGGCGTGATGAGACCAGATCCAACCGCGCGAGTTGGACCAAGACGGTCTCCCGAATCCGTGCCGCGCACGCCGTCATACAGATCATTCGCAAAGTTACTCGCGATCTGCAACAGACACGCGCCCGCAAACGCAAGCACGATTGGCGTGAGAACAAACACGCCGTCGTGCTTCGCAAGCGCGGCGCCAATGAGCACTGGACAGAGCGATGCGCCGAGCGTCTTGAGACGAAGCGCGCCAACCCACACGCGCATGTTCACGGCGCGTGCTTTCGAAAGTCTGGCGTGCGCCTCTCAAGTTGCGCGTTCTTGCCTTCCTTCGCTTCGTCAGTCATGTAATAGAGCATGGTCGCGAGGCCCGAAAGTTCTTGCAAACCCGCTTGACCATCGCAGTCAGCATTGAGCGCGGCCTTGAGCGCTCGCAACGCAGTCGGTGAGTTCGCCAGCATCTCGCGGCACCACTGCACAGTCACTTCTTCGAGCTCACTCACGCTGACCACAGCATTGATGAGCCCCATGTCGAGCGCTTCCTTCGCCGAGTAACTGCGGCAGAGAAACCACATTTCGCGTGCGCGTTTTTGACCAATGATGCGCGCCATGTAACTCGCGCCATAGCCGCCATCGAAACTTCCCATGCGCGGACCAACTTGCCCGAACCGCGCGTTTTCCGCGGCAATCGTGAGATCGCACATCATGTGTAGCACATGCCCACCACCAATCGCCCAGCCAGCAACCATCGCAACAACTGGCTTGAAGCAGGTGCGAATTTCTCGCTGAAACTCGAGCACATTGAGCATCTCCTCACCGCTCTCAGAGCGATAGCCCGCGTGACCGCGCACGCGCTGATCGCCGCCCGCGCAAAACGCGCGTTCGCCTTCACCTGTGAGAATGATCACGCCAATGTCACGATCATTCTTTGCGTCCAGCAACGCCGTGCGCATCTCTTCGACGGTGCGCGGCGTGAATGAGTTGCGCACTTCGGGTCGATTGATGCTGATCTTCGCGATGCCTTCGCACTTCGAGTATTTCACTTCGGCGTAGTCACTTGCGCACGCGACTGGCTTCCAGTTGCAGGCAGGACGAATCGTCTCGGTGGTTTCGGTTGAAGGCTTCGCGATGGTGATTGGTGTTACTTGAGTCATGATGAACTTTCGGTGGCGCGTTCGATGAGTCGCGCGCAGGCGCTCGGTGCTTCAAGTGGAAGCACATGACCTGCATGCGGAATCGTTTCGATAGTCAGAGTTGTAGCGAGGCACGCAAGGCGACGCGCTGAGAGAGCATACCGCTCGTCAAGCGCGCCTACTGCAAGCGTGCTGCGCGAGGCGCGTTGGATCAGCGCGTCTTCACGGCAGACCGAGCGACCGGGCGAACAAGCGGCGATGCACTCGCTCCAGAAATCAGCGTCGCCAAGGGCACGGCGGGCGCGTGCGTGCATGAAGGACGAATGCGCGCGAAACGGCGCGAATAGTGGCAGTTCGTACCACTGCTGCGCGAACGCGTCGATGCCGAGCTCGCGTAACTGCGCTGCGCGCGCATCGTCTTCACGCGCGCGAACTTCGCGCTCGGCTTGCTCACTGACTCCTGCGCTTGTCGAAAGCAACAACAGTTGAGGCGCGAGTTCGGGCCGCGTCGCCGCGAGTTCGAGCGCAATGCGTCCGCCCATTGAGTAACCGATGAGTGCGTCGCAAGGCTCACTCTCCAACCTCAACGCAAGTTGTTGCGCCGCGCAGGCAATCGATGCACATCCAAGATCACGCAGGGCCACGCACTCGCACTGAATGCCTGGCACAAGATGCGCGAGCACATCAGCCCAATCGGC
>QWPU01000134.1 GCA_003671065.1 Planctomycetota bacterium
GCATGGGAATCACCTTGATCTCCAACTTCGCTGCATCTGAACCGATCGAGATTTCAGCGTCTTTCGTGCGCTGAGCGATGATTCTCGGTGCGCTCACGATTGTCGCGCCGCCGCGAGCAACGAGCGCGTCGAGCCCGTCAGCGCTCGCAACGGCCGCGAGAATGTCCGCTTCGCTCGCCTTCGATTCAAGCGAGGCCACACGGAACGACCACTGAAGATTGGCCGAAGGAAGTTCGCGTGTGAGATCCTCAATCGCACTACGAATTGCTTGATGCATCGTGGGTGTCGCATTGATCGATGCAATTGTTCCGATGAAACTCACTGACGCGAGTGAGCCGCCGTTTGATTGCCAGGCATCAGGCGTGATGAGTTCCAGATAGCGAGTGAGCGCTGCAACGGGTGAATTCGGAGAAGGCGCTTCAGTATCGAGAGCGGCAGGTTCGCGCGTGGGCTGCGTGGACAGACGGCTGAGCAGACTGGCATATGGATAGCGCATCGTCGCGCGCAACTTCGCTTGGCCCGAAGCATCAGTGATCACAACGATGCCAGACGCAACATCAAGCGCGTAGCTGTCATAGTCAGGCGAGATCGCGCGAACGACTGCATCGAGCGCAGCGCGCGGCGTCTTTGGATTACATGTCACACGAATGAACTCCCAGCCGCCTGCGTCACCAATAGCACGACGGTCGATTTCAATGGGAATCTCAGTCTCTTTACGCACAGCTGCAACGATGTCGCCTGCCGTGACATCACGAAACGACGCAGGTTCTGCGAAGGGCTTGTCGAGACGATTGAGCAGCGCGATATCGCTGGTGAGAATTGATTCTTCGATGGTGCTCCCGATCGCAACTGGCTTCTTCACACGCTTTTCCGCGACCTGCCGTTGGGCGGGATCTTGCGCGGGCGGTACTTCTTGCAACGGCGCACTCGCGGCGCAGAGCGCGACACATGTTGCAAGACAGCACGAACGAAAGAGGATTTGAGTGTGGCGCATAGGGAAGTTCACAGTGTTGGACTCACGATGCTGGTTAGGAACCGCGTGCTTGAAGTGCTTCGTGCAAGGGCACGACGAGGTGAGGGATGACGCGTTCTTCTGCCAGCGTTTCAGCGTGTTGGGTGATCTCCGCAAACATGTTCTTGAGGTCATCAAGCGACGCGAGCGGTCCAAATTTTCGCACCGTCAAGAACACGGAGATGGGATCACCGCCGCGATCACCCGCAATCGGAAGTCGCGGTTTTGTGCGCACTTCAAAGGACGCTTGCAGATTGCCGCGATCACCCAGCGCAATTGTGAATGTTGGTTGCGCATCAATCATGCGTTCCGAATTCGGATCAAAGAGTTGCGCAAACGGAGTGTCGGCATACAACGCATCAAAGACGATCGCGTCGCGCTCATACGCATGCTGCGCGCTCGATCCATGACCATGCACTGCGCGCGCGGGCTCATGCTCTAGATCAAAGTCGAAACCAAAGACGACTTCCAACATGTCTATATCGAGAGGCGAAATCGAGAGGAAGTAAGGCGCGACTTCCAAGAGCGCTTGATGAAAGTGATACGCATCAGCAAGCGTTGCTGGGTTCACATGACCTGAACGAATGGAGGTTTGCCGCAGCGCAACCCATTGCCATTCACGCTCTGCGCTATCAGATTCAAGCGCGACTTCGCCTTCATAGCGCTGGAAATTGCACAGACGCGGAAACGCGCGACGCACGCGGTCGAAGAGATCGAGAACGGTTTCGCGGCGCTCAGGGAGATCGAGTTTGAGCCCGAGCTTCTGATTCACATAGAAATTGCTGCAGAACGCGGAGTACGAACTCATGCGGGCCTCCTCATAGTCGCGTCATTGTGCCGAAGTTCCATCGATCATGCGCAGGCGTTGAGGCTAAATCATCTGAATCGGCGCCATGATCCAATGATGATCCATCGATCATCCATCGATGATCAGTTGAGGATCCAACGCAGCAACATCTCGGTATCGCTGAGGTCATTGATCGCGAGGTCCGCGCCCGATTGTGCCAGTGTTTCCGCGGAAAACGGGCCTGTCGCGACGCCAATCGAGCGACATCCATGCGCCTTCGCACAGTCCACATCACTCGGCGTGTCACCAATGATCGTGACGCGATTGGCGGCGAATGCGCGGCCATGATGCGCATGCGCGCGGGTCATTGCAACAGGTGTGAGATGACGCCGTGATGCGCCATCAGAACCAAACGCGCCGAAGGGAAACACGCCAGGATCAATGCCAGCGGCGCGGATCTTGATGTGCGCCGTCTCTTCGTAGTTTCCTGTGAGCAAACCAACCGCGACATCGCGTTGACTGAGCGCGAGTGCGAGCTCTAACACGCCCGGCATTCGTCGCACGCGTTCAGGCGAAAGCGTTCGTTCGAGCTCAAGGCGATATGTCATACGAAAGTGATCGTGCGCTTCATCGTGCGAGGGCAGATCGTGTTGCGCCATCAGACGATTGAACAGCAAACGATCGAGCGCGCCCGCGATTTCGAGCCCTTCGAAGGTGAAGCCGCGATCGCCATGAATCAGCGTGAATGCGCGCAGCATTGCCGCAACACCCGCGCCTTCGCTGCGAAGAATCGTTCCGTCGATGTCAAACAGCACGAGCGTGTCGGCGCGCGTGTCGGCATGCGCATCAGCGCAATGGTCAGTCGGCGTCGGTTCCATGCGACGACTTAGTTCGCCTTGGCTGCGCAACCGCAGCCCGTCGCACAGCCAGCGTCTCCCGCCGCAGCGCGCACAGCCGCAACGATGCGAGTCGCAGCATCTGTCAGATCAGTCGCGGTCTGCATCGCAGGAATCTCACGCTGTGCATCCGCCAAGATCTGCCGCGCCGCATCAACATTCGTTCCTTCAAGGCGCACAACGAGCGGCACCTTGAAGCCAACCGTCTTCGCGCTCGACACAATCGCGCGCGCGATCTTGTCGCACTGCATGATGCCGCCGAAGATGTTCACAAGAATGCCTTTCACGCGCGTATCGCCCAGAATAATGCGGAACGCTTCCGTCACCGCTTCTTCACTCGCGCTGCCGCCAACATCAAGGAAATTCGCGGGCTCGCCACCGTGGAGTTTCACGATGTCCATCGTTGACATCGCAAGCCCCGCGCCGTTGACCAAGCAACCGATGTCGCCATCAAGCGCGACATAGCTCAAGCCAAACTCATTCGCGCGAATCTCTGCGGGATTCTCTTCATACGGATCAAAGAGCGTCTGCACCGCGGGTTGGCGAAACAGCGCGTTGTCATCGAACTGAAACTTCGCATCAAGCGCAAGCACGCGACCATCAGGATTCTTCGCGTCAGGCGGCGTCACCACCAACGGATTGATTTCGACAAGGCTCGCGTCCTTCTCACGAAACACCTTCGCGATCTTCATCATGATGTCGACCGCTTGCGCAACTTGCTTGCCTTGGAAACCAAGTTGAAACGCAACTTCGCGCGCTTGAAACGCTTGCAAACCGACCAGCGGATGCAGCGGAACCTTGAGGATCGCCGCAGGATTACTCTCGGCAACGACTTCGATTTCAACGCCACCTTCCGCACTCGCAATGAGCGTGGAGGTGTGACGCGAGCGATCAATCGTGATGGCGAGGTAGTACTCTTTCACGATGGTTTCAGCGGCCGCAATGAGCAGCTTGCGAACGACCAGGCCCTCAGGACCAGTCTGATACGACACCATCTTGTTGGTGAGCATGAACTCTGCGGCGGCTTGTGCGTCGGCGATATTCTTCACGAGCTTCACGAAGCCCGCTTTGCCGCGTCCACCAGCATGAACCTGGCCCTTCACCACGATTTCAGTGATCCCCGAGTCGAAGAGTTTCTTCGCCTCGGCAACCGCGCCTGCAACATTCTCGGCAACTGCGAACGCGGGAACCGCAACACCTGCGTCGCTCAACAACTGTCGAGCCTGATACTCGTGGATTTTCATAGGGGGGGGAAGATATCAGGCGCGCGCGGACGGCGTTGCTGTGGGAACGCCCGAAGCACTCGCACTCCTCTGCAGGGATTCTCAAGCAGTCGACGCGTTCATCTCCTCGCGATGCGTCATGCGGTGTATATTGCTTCCCGCTCTGGACAGGTGCCCGAGAGGCCGAAGGGAACGGTTTGCTAAACCGTCGTATGGGGATTCCCCTGTACCGAGGGTTCGAATCCCTCCCTGTCCGCTTGTTTTGACCCGTGCTCGCACAGTGATCACACGATGATCACACCGTGCGGGCACGGGTCTTTTTTGCGCCGCCGGTGTTCAGTGGCATCGCGCTAAACACGCGCAGCGGCGCGGTACCCTCTCCATCTCGTGACGCTGTTCCCTGCTTATTTTCTTGGCCCTGAAAGTCCACTTGCTCGGCGGATTGGCGGATACGAATCGCGCGCTGAACAAGTGCGCATGGCTGAAGCGGTTGAAGCGAACATTGAATCGAAAGGCCGTTTGCTCGTTGAGGCTGGCACAGGAGTCGGCAAGAGTTTTGCCTACCTCGTTCCTGCAATTCGACGAATTCTTGAGAAGCGCGAACGCGTCATCGTCTGCACGCACACGATCTCGTTGCAAGAACAGATCTTCGAGAAAGATGTGCCGCTGCTCAACGCTGTGATTCCTGATGAGTTCACCACCGTGTTGTGCAAGGGTCGAGGAAATTACATCTCGCTGCGGCGATTGCGTATTGCAAGTGAGAAGAAGTCGCGCATTTGCCACAACGAAGAGGAAGAGCATTCGTTGGATCTTGTCGAAGATTGGGCGTACGAAACGACCGATGGTTCGCGCGCCACGCTGCCGCAATTGCCGCGTCGTGGCGTGTGGGAGCATGTGGAAAGCGACGCGGGAAACTGCATGGGTCGTCGTTGTCCAACCTATGACAAGTGTTTCTATCAATCAGCGCGTCGACGCATGGAGAACGCGGATCTGCTCATTTGCAATCACGCGTTGTTCTTCAGTGATCTCGCGCTGCGCAGTCGCGGTGGTGGGTTTTTGCCGGCGTATGACCATGTGATTTTTGATGAGGCGCATCATCTTGAAGATGTCGCGAGTGGTCACTTCGGCATTCGCGTTGGTGAATCGCGCACGCGTCATGTGTTGCGCACGCTTTACAACGCGACGAATGGACGCGGCACACTTGCAGGAATCGAAGCCGCGGGATTGCCTGTTGATGAAGTGGATGGCGCGATTCAATCAGCGATCAATGCGCAAGCGGCGGCCGAAAGTTTCTTTGATGGTGTGTGGCGCAAATGCGAAGCTGGCGGCGGGGGCATCGCACGCAGTGGACGCATTGCGGCGGCGGGCGCGTTTGAGAACACGCTTGGTCCGAGTCTCACGGATCTTGGGCATCGCTTGAAACTGTTGCGTGAGCGCGCGGTGGATGAGTCGCTGCAGTTTGATCTTGGAAGTGCAGCGCAACGCGTGATGGAACTTGGCACGGAAATCGACCTCTTCATCGGCCACGGTGTCGATGGTTGCGTGTATTGGGTTGAGCGAAACAAGCCTGCATATGGCTCGAATCGTCCATCACTCACGCTGTCGTGCGCGACGGTTGATGTGGGACCTGTGTTGCGCGAACGATTGTTCTCGATGCCTGTGTCGATCACCATGACCAGCGCGACGCTCGCAACATCAGGCTCCGATTTCTCGCATGTCGTTGGTCGTCTTGGCCTTGAAGACGCGAAGACGCTGGCGCTTGGAAGCCCGTTTGATTTCGCAAGTCAGATGCGCGTGATTGTCGATCGCAGCATGCCTGAGCCTACTGATCCAAACTCAGTGCGCGAATTGGTGCCGCGCATCTTGCAACACATCGAAGAAACAGGCGGCGGCGCGTTCGTGCTCTTCACGAGCTTTCGAACGCTGCGTGAGGTGGCTGATCGCTGCGCGCCGATTTTGCGTGCGGCAGGGCACCCAGTGTTCATTCATGGTGAAGATGGCGAGCGCAGCCAACTGCTCAAGCGATTTCGTGACAGCGAGCGTTCTGTCCTCTTTGGCACTTCGAGTTTTTGGGAAGGCGTTGATGTACGCGGTCGCGCGCTGCGCAATGTGATCATCACGAAACTTCCGTTCGATGTTCCAGATCATCCGCTCATCGAAGCTCGTCACGAACGCATCGAAGAACTCGGCGGCAATGCGTTTCGCGACGATCAATTGCCGCGGGCGGTGCTGCGTTTCAAGCAGGGGATCGGTCGACTCATTCGCAGCAACGACGACTCAGGTCGCATCGTGGTGCTTGATCCGCGACTTGTGACAAAGTACTACGGAAAGCGCTTTATTCAAGCACTTCCGCCAGGTGTCGAGCCTGAGTTCGTCTGAGTGTCGTTGCGGCGAATGCTTCGCAGCATCAGCGGAAGCACGACGCACGCGACATACATGCATGTCAGGCTTCCCACGCCCATCGCGATGCCGAGTGATCGCATGCCGCGATGTTGCGCAAACATGAGCGCACCGAAACCAATCGCAGTGGTGAGCGCCGTGAAGGCAACCGCGCGCACGGTGGACGCGAGTTGATCGGGAGCTTCGCGCCAACGGTGCAGAATGTGAATCGCACTGTCGATGCCAAGGCCGATGAGCATGGGGATGGCGAAGAAGTTTGCAAGGTTGAGTTGAATGCCAACGAGCGGCATGAGACCGAAGAGCATGGCGACGCCAGCGAGAACTGTTGCGGTGGCGAGCAGTGAGAGCGCGATGCGGCGGAAATCGAGCCACGCGATGATGGTGACTGCGAGGATGGAGAGCCACGACACGCGCACGAAGGCGTTGCGCATGTCGCGAATCGATTCGAGTTGCGTCATCGGTACGCCTGTAGCGTGAGCGTCGATGCTGCGCACCGCGCTGACGAAACGCTCGAGCGATGGTTCATCCCACGCATCGTCGCGCGGAAAGTACTGCACGAGCAACGCGCCATGCGGCGACACGAGACGATCACGCAACGCCGCCGGAAGTGCTTCGCGCAACGGCAACGCGGCGCCTTCGAGGAGCGCGCGGGCGGCGAGAGTCTGTGGCAATTGCGCGATGTCTGAAGGCCAAGGCATCGCGCAGGTTGCAAGTTGCGCGCGCAGTGCAGCGCGTGCAGGCGTGTCGGGCCGCATGAGCGCATGCAGCGATTGTGTGCGAAGTATTTCGGGATGTTCCAGCGCCGCGAGTTCAAGCGCTTCTACTTCGCGTGGCGTGCGCGCGATCGAAACCGCAAACCATGAAGCGCTCGCACTATCGGCAAAGATGCGGCGTTCCCACTGCACGCTCGAGAGTTGTTGCGATTGCAGATCAAGGAGATTCGATTGAAACCCAAAGGCCCACGGCGCCGCCGCAACGCAGGCGATGACGGGCAGCAGCGCTGCGATGCTCGTCAGTCGACGCGGTGGCGTGATCGGCGCGGACGCTTGCACGCTCACCGCCGTAGTCGCGCGATCAAAGCATGCAAGCAGCGCTGGCAACACCGTCACCATCGCAAGCGCGCACAAAAGTAAGCCCGTGCCCGCGATGATTCCCAGTTCGCGCAAGCCCCCGAAGTCAGTGGTGAGTGCGAGCAAGAACACGACCGCGGAGCCAAGCGCGCCAGTGAGCGTGCCAGGCGCAACCGACACGAGTGCTGCGCGCGCAGCTTCGCGTCGATCAAGCGAGCGGCGAAATTCGCCAAAGCGCGCCACAACATGCACGCCGTAATCAAGTCCCGCCCCGACAAGCACGAGCATGAAGACTGTTGAGAGCACAGTGAGATGACCAACGAGAAGTGCGGCAGCGCCGTAGGTCCACGCGGTTGCAATCGCAAACGCAACGACCGCGAGCAATGGCCTGCGAAGCCCGCGAAAAACCACGATGAAGAGGACAGTGATGATGGCGAGAGACCCAAGGCTCGCTCGCGTCATGTCGAGGTTTGCCGTTGCCATCTCATCCGCTTGCAAGACAGGTTTACCTGTGAGCCCAATCTCAACCGTTGGATATCGCGCAGCCACGCGCTCGATCGCTTGCCGAATGGCCGCAAGCGAAGGTCCGACTGGATCGAGTTGCGTGAAGTCCTTGAGCGGCATCGCTTCGATAAACAGCAGTGAGCCGTCTGGCGCGCGCAAGTGCGTTGCATCGCGCGGCAGTGAGAACATCTGCAGCGCAATCGGATCGGCGGTGTGCTCTCCGCGAGCGATCACTGCGGTCTTCTCTCGCGCGCTCGCCAGCATCGCGA
>QWPU01000135.1 GCA_003671065.1 Planctomycetota bacterium
CGAAGCCGGTCCATTCTTCGCTGTCAATGCCGACCGCCTTGAACACATTCGGATCGACCATGCCACAGCCGCCGAGTTCAATCCATTTCCATTCAGGCTTGCCGTTCTTCATGATCTTCATCTTCATATCGAGCTCGGCACTGGGTTCAGTGAAGGGGAAGAAGCTCGGGCGTAAGCGGATCTCGGCTTCAGGACCGAAGAACGCTTTCGCAAATTGAACGAGCGTGGTCTTGAGATCAACCATCGAGACATTGCGATCAATGTAGAGACCTTCAACCTGATGGAACATCGAGTAGTGCGTGGCATCGTGGGCATCAGGGCGATAGACCCGACCGATGGCGCAAATCTTCAGCGGCGGCTTCATGGTTTCCATCGCGCGAATCTGCACGGTTGAAGTCTGCGTGCGCAGCAACAACTTGCCCGCGACTGCGCCGCCAAGGAAGAAGTTGTCAGCGTGACCGCGCGCAGGATGGCTGTCAGGAATATTGAGCGCGTTGAAGTTGTGCCACTCGTCTTCGAGCTCGGGTCCGTCTGCGACGGTGAAACCCATGCGTCCGAGTACATCAACAATCTCGTCAATAGTTTTCGTAATCACATGACGCGCGCCTTCAGCCATCGCAAGGCCTGGCTCCGTCACATCAACGAGCGGTCCAACGTGCGTGCTCTGCGCTGCATCCTTCTTGGCATTGAACGCGCCTTCGATCGCAGCCTTCACCTCATTCAACCGCTTGCCGACCGCAGGCTTCTCGTCCTTTGAGACATTCTTGAGCCCGTTCATGGCCTCACGCAAGCGACCAGAGCTGCCAAGCCAACGCACACGAAAGGCCTCAAACGCCGCAGCATCGCTCGCTGAAATGAGTTCAGTCAGCGCGTCGCGTTCCATCGCATCAAGATCAGCAAGCATGGATGACACTCTACTCGCTCTACAACGCGACTGCCCTTCATCGCACGCGCCTTCAATGACTGCGTGATGAGTGCTCGATGACGGCCCCGAAAAACACCGCTGTCCCCAACGAGCCGTGGTGCTCAGAGGGGACAGCGGATGATTCAGACGCGCAACGCGCGGATTGATTACTTAGGCTGACGCTTCGCTGCTTGGCTCAGTGCTTGCAGCAGGAGCTGCCGCCGCGCTCGCGCTCTTCTTGCGAAGCTCTGACGCGTAGGCAGTACGCTTGTCTGCCGTGCGACGACGATTCGAACGACGACCGCTCACTTGCGGGCCGTCTTCCTTACCGACGAGTTGCAGGATGCAGAGATTCGTCTGATCACCAACGCGACGCTTGTCGAGCTTGATGATGCGGGTGTAGCCACCTGGACGATCCGCGTACAACGGAGCGACCTTGGTCATGATGTGATGCACCAGACGCGGAGCTGCGCGGAGTTCACCGTAGCGATTGAATTCGATCGTGCTCGCCGCTGGGAGTTCCCAGAGGTCGTGCGCGTTCTTCTTCGCGTCCTTGGTGTTCGGATCGGCAACCCACGCGAAGGCCGCGCGGTCGTTGATGCGTGACTCGATGACGCGTCGAGCGGCGAGGCCACCACGCTTTGCCATCGTGATCATCTTCTCGACGAAAGGCTGCACTGCGTGCGCCTTTGGAATGGTGGTTTCGATCTGCCCGTGCTCGAAGAGTCCTGCCGCGAGGTTGCGAAGCATCGCGCGACGGTGGTCTTCTTTCAAGCAGAGTTGTTTGCCCATTACTCGGTGGCGCATAGCAAGTTCCTATTCAGTTCGGTTCATGTGCGACTCATGTGTAGTACATGTGCCGCACAGTTTCTCTGTTCATTCAGCGTGACTCAGTACGACTCTGAATCACACGCTTACACACACAATCAGCCATCAGTCATCAGCCATCAGCCATCAACCAAGAATGCCGTCTGGCACTGGGTAACCCAAGTGCAGACCCATCTTCTCGAGCTCTGACTTCACTTCACGAAGCGATGTCTTGCCGAAGCTGCGCACGCCGAGGAGTTCATCCTCACTGCGCTGCACGAGCTCTCCGACCGAACGAATCTTCGCTGTTTCCAAGCAGTTCGATGCACGAACGCTGAGCTCAAGCTCAGTGACAGGCATGCGAAGCTTGCGGATGATTTCATCGTCTTGCTCGTTGGCCGCAGCGACTTCATCGCTCACGAGGCCATCGCCGATTTCATCGAACTGGACGAACGGATTGAGATGCTTACGAAGAATCTTCGCAGCCTCGACGAGCGCCATATCTGGCGTGATCGTTCCGTTGGTCCACACATCGAGGACGAGCTTCTGGAAGTTCGTCTGCTGGCCGACGCGCGTATCTTCGGTCGCGAAGCGCACGCGCTGCACGGGCGAGAAGATCGCATCGATCAGAATTTCACCGATGACTTGATCGCCGCTGCGTGCAATCTGCTCGGAGGCTGGCATGTAGCCGCGCCCCTTCTCAACGGTGAACTCAATATCGAAATCGATCTTGTCGGTGAGCGTCGCGATGACCTTGTCGGGATTGATGATCGCAATCGATGCATCGCACTCGATGAGTTCCGCAGTCACATCGCCAGGACCTTCAGCGGAGAGGCGCATGGTGCGCGGACCATCGCCGTCCATCGCAACAACGATGCCCTTGATGTTCAGGATGATGTCGACGACATCCTCAAGCACACCTGGAATCGTGGAGAATTCATGGTTGACACCCTTGATCTTGACCTTCGTGATCGCTGCACCCTCAATGGCTGAGAGGAGGACGCGACGAAGGCTGTTGCCAACGGTGGTACCGAAGCCTGGCTCGAACGGCTCGGCGGTGAAGCGCGAGAAAGTTGCGGTGCGGCTCTTTTGTTCAGGGATGACGTTTGCGGGAAGGTCGAGCCCGCGCCAGCGAAGATGCATAATTACTCCTAAGTGTCTCGAGTGAGACGTCCGACAGGTTCGAGCCTCAAGCACCTGCTTGAAACTCCTTGTAGTACTCCGACGCAGCTTCGGGAAAGTCGCTCCTGTCGGCGAGCGGTTGCCCTTCTGTGTGTCGGTTTCAGTTGAATTCGTGCTGTGCGATTTCTCGCAGAGCACGAGGTGGTTCAGAAAAACTCAAAACTTCGCGTTAGACGCGACGCTTCTTGGGTGGACGGCAGCCATTGAAAGGAATCGGAGTGTGATCTTCGACCGCAGTCACGCGGAGGCCGTTGGCCTGAAGCGCGGTGATTGCGTTCTCGCGACCAGGTCCTGGACCCTTCACGCGCACTTCGACTTCCTTGAGTCCGACGCGCTTGGCCTTACCCACAGCCTTCTCCGACGCGCGGCTAGCCGCGAATGGAGTCGACTTGCGAGCGCCCTTGAAACCGACGGTGCCCGCCGAGTCCCAAGCGATCGTCTCGCCATTCACATCGGTGATCGTGACAATCGTGTTGTTGAAGGTTGCGTGCACGTGCACGATGCCGCGAAGAACGTTCTTGCGAACTTTCTTCTTGCTTGATGATGATGAGGCCGGTGTTGGCGTGTTCATTTGGTGATTCTCTTAATCTGTCATTTTTCCGAGCAGCGACTTATTTGGCATCCGTTCTGTCATCTGTTCCGCGGCTGAACTCGGGAGTTCAGTCGATGGACAGTGACACATTTCGGCTCAAGCCTGCTCAAGATGAATTGCTTGCGTAACTAGCCGCCGTCGCGAGACGGTTTAGCTCTTCACGCCCTTCTTACCAGCGACGGTCTTCTTCTTGCCCTTACGGGTGCGCGAATTCGATCGCGTGCGCTGACCGTGCGCAGGAAGATTCTTGCGATGGCGATCACCGCGGTAACTCTTGATGTCTTTGAGTCGCTGCACATCCTGTTGGATCTGGCGACGCAGCGCACCTTCAACGATGATCTTGGCATCGATCACGGAAGTGATCTGCGCGATCTCGGTTTCCTTGAGTTCGTTGGTACGACGCTCTGGGTCGATGCCGACTTCACGAAGGATGTCGAGCGCAACCTTTGGACCAATGCCAAAGACATAGCGCAACGAGATGCCGATTTTCTTCTTCTCAGGAATGTCGATACCAGCGATACGCGGCATTTCAGGCTCCGATGAGTTGCGCAGTGGTGCGCAACTCCAGTCAGTAAACGGTCAGTGAATGGTCAGTGAACTCGCCTCACACACAACTTGTGAGGCGCGAAAGAATGTATTTGAACTCCGTCTCAGTCTTGTGCATGCGCGCGATTGCGAACAGTCACTTGACCTGAGGCGGAAGGGGCAATTGTACAGAAATTCCCGCCGAAGTCAGCCTTGTCGCTGCTTGAGACGAGGATTCTTCTTGTTGATGACGAGACGCTTGCCCTTGCGGACAACGATCTGGCAATCGCGAGTGCGTCGTTTGATGCTTGAACGAACTTTCATAGTGGGTACTCCTTCTGTCTGACTTCCGCGAAGCGCGGGGTGGTCGGTGTTCTCTGTCAGATACTCAGTCGGTTGAGTCGTTCCTCTCGGAAGTTCTCGGATGTTCTTAGACGGTCACACTCAGAATCGATAGATGATGCGGCCCTTAGTCATGTCGTATGGGCTCATCTCAAGAGTCACACGATCGCCAGGGAGGATCTTGATGAAGAACTTGCGCATCTTGCCGCTGACATAGGCGAGGATGACTTGATTGTTCTGCAGACGCACTTTGAAGCGCGCGTCTGGCAGTGCTTCGGTGACCTCAGCATCAAGTGTGATTTTGTCTTCCTTGGCCATATGGAATCGGACCTATCGAACGGTGTGGCTGGTCAAATGTGTTGGTGAGGTGATTGGTGGAATGTGATCGAAGCCTACACGAGTGAGGACTTCGGCACCATCGCGAGTGATCGCGACGGTGTGTTCGACATGGCAGCTTGGCGCGCCTGAGTCAACCATGACGGTCCAACCGTCGCGCGCAATAGTGCACGCAGGTGACTTCATTTCGCCTGACGCACTGCCTGAGGTGTGACGGATTGGTGCTTCAAGCACGAGCATCGGCTCGATGGCGAGCACCATGCCTGGACGAAGCGTGAAGTCGCCGCTTGCGCTGAAACTGCGCGAGACGCTACACGGAACCTGCGGCGCTTCGTGCAGCGTGCGGCCGATGCCGTGGCCAACGAAATCTGTGGCGATCGAGAAGCCCGCGTTCTGCGCGATGGCTTCGACTTCGCTCGCGATGGAACTCCAGCGTCGACCTGGCACTGCCGCGCGAATGGCGCTGGAAAGCATGAGCTCCGCGCATGCGAGCATGGCGCTTGAGTCGTGACTCACATCGCCGACGCAGATCGTCGTCGCACTGTCAGCGCACCAACCATTGAGGCGAGCGCCAACATCAATCGATACAAGATCACCGTTGCAAATGACGCGTCCACTCGGCACGCCATGAACCAACTCATCGTTCACGCTAATGCATGTTGCGGCCGGAAACGCAGGATGATTCGACTTGACACCGCGGTATCCGATGAAGATGGGCTCTCCACCAGCGAGCGTGATGGCGGTGTGCGCGGCGCGATCGATGTCGGCGGTTGTCGCCCCGATGACGCACGCTTTCTTCGCGGCTTCAAGCGCGCTCGCAACGAGCGCACCAGCTGCACGGATCGAATCGATTTCACTGTCGCAGCGCAACTCGATATGCCCACCGAGACCACTGTGGCCCGCACGCGGACTACGCGCAGAGGATCGCTGCGATTGAGGTCGCATGGTGCGCGGCGAAGATGCAGTGGTCAGGCCAGCAGACATCATTCAGCCTTGCCGACTTCGAATTCGTGGCGCCTTCGAATCGTTGGAGCCAGTTGCGAGGAAGCCAGAGTAGTTACGCATGAGGAGATTCGCCTCGATGCGTTGAATGAGATCGAGACCAACGCTCACCACGATGAGCAGACCAGTTCCGCCGAGGAATTGCGAGACATTCTGCGGGATACCCATGTTCGAACTGAGCACGGTTGGCAGCACAGCGATCAGCGACAGGAAGCCTGCACCGACATAGGTGATGCGCTCCATGACGGTTTCGAGATACTCAGCAGTGCGCGGACCAGGGCGATATCCAGGGATAAACGCGCCGCTCTGCTTCAACTGCTTCGACATGTCTTCTGGGCTGAACTGGACGGTGGTCCAGAAGTAGCTGAAGAAGAAGATCATGACGATCTCGATCATGATGTAGGGGAACTGCCCGTTCGATGTGTTCATCGCCAGGAAGTTGGTGGTGGTCTGCCACCATTCGGCTGATGTTCCATCGCGTGCACGCGTTGCGAGCCATCCGAAGATGCTCGACGGGAAGATCATGAGCGAACTTGCAAACACGATCGGCATCACGCCCGCATGATTGATGCGCAGCGGCAGATACTGACGCGCGCCACCATAGACGCGTCGACCGCGCGTGTGCTTCGCTTGTTGAATCGGAATGCGACGCTGCGCAACGGTGATGACCACCGCGCCTGCAACGACGAAGACAAATCCTGCGATCAGCAACAACAGACCGATCGGCGTCAGGACGGTGTCGCCTTGGATCGACCAACCGAAGTTTTGATAGACCCAATAGATGGCATCTGGCATTCGCGCGAGGATGCCCGCAACGAGAATGATCGAGATGCCGTTGCCGATTCCGTACTTGTCGATTTGCTCGCCAAGCCACATGAGGAACAAGCTACCTGCGGTAAGACCAGCAATACCCGCGATGTAGAAGATCGCAAGACCACCCGGAGCGCTTTCCATTCCTGGCTGCACGAGCCCTTGCGAACGGATGTAGCTCAGCCACATCATGCCTTGCACGATGCACAGCGCAACGGTCACATAGCGCGTGTACTCGTTGATCTTGGTTTGGCCTGAAGTGCCTTCCTTCTTCAGCTCTTGCAGCGGCTTCCACACCGTAGTGAGAAGCTGGAACATGATCGATGCCGTGATGTATGGCATGATCCCAAGGCCGAAGATCGTCGACTGCTGCAGACTTCCGCCTGAGAAGATCGACGCGTACTCGACGATGCGACCGAAGCCACCCATCGCGTCTTCGTTGCCGCCTTCAGTTGCCTTCTTGGCCAATTCTGAGAGCGCCGTTTGATCAACGCCAACGAGAGGGATCACGAAGCCGATGCGATAGATCGCAATCAGACCGAGCGTGAACAGCACGCGCTTGCGGAGTTCAGGGACTTTGAAGATGTTCGCGAATGCTTGCAGCATCTGGATATTGGATTCGCCGTCAACACGCGACTCAGAAGGGTCGCTTCATCAACACACACTCACATCAACTCGGTTTGAGCAAGGAGATGGAGAAACTCGGTGGTCCTTACTCGGGGTCCTTACTCGGGGTCCTTACTTGGCGTCCTTCTTGGCGGCCTTCGGCTTTGGCAACTTCGTGGCGGCAGTGGTGACAGCCTTCACGAAAGCCTTGCGCTTCGGAGTCTCGGCGCATGTGCCGCCAGCTGCCTCGATCTTCGCCTTCGCGCTTGCACTAAACGCGGCGGCCGTGACCGAAAGTTTCTTGGTGATGTCGCCAGTGCCGAGGATCTTGAGGCCCAGTTTCGTGTTCGGCACGAGGCCGAGCTTGACGAGCGTCTCGATGTCGACTGTTGCGCCGGTCTCGAATTGCTTCTCGAGATCACGGACATTGGCAACGTAGTAGTCAGTGCGGAAGCCAGCGTTCGAGAAGCCGCGCTTAGGAAAGCGTCGCGAGAACGGCGTTGCGCCGCCTGCGTAGGCGGGTCGGCTGACCCAACCTGCACGGCTCTTCGCGCCCTTGTGACCGCGACCCGAGGTGCCGCCCCTGCCGCTACCTTCGCCGCGACCAATGCGTCGTGCCTTCTTGTGCGGACCAACCTTGGCTGTGATGTCGTGGATCATCATGACTGAAAAGCTCCATTCGATCAGCGTGTTCAGCGGATTGGTCCGCCTCGAAACGCTGTCAGTGTCGTTGTCGTCTGTCGTAGGTTCGGCGTGCTCAGAAGGAGCGCACTCGAGATTTCATACTTCGTTCATTCAGTTTCATTAAGCGCTTGGTGCCGCTGGTGCATCGCCGCCGCTACCCGGGGTTCCCGCAGAGGGAGCGCCACCGCCGCCGCCGTAACCGCCGCCGCCGCCGCCGCCATCGCGACGTCCGCCGCCACCGCCGCCGCCGCGAGGACCGCCACGACCGCCGCGACCGCCGCGACGCTCGCCTTCACCAACAGTGTTCTTCGGAGAAGCCATCTTCTCGCCGCCCTTGCTCGTTGGCATAAACGCGAGTCCGCGCTTGATC
>QWPU01000136.1 GCA_003671065.1 Planctomycetota bacterium
CACTACGACGACGACGATCGCTGAGCGCGTCGCGTCTTCACGCGTGTCACGCAAACACTTCACGCGCCAACGCACATGCGATCTTTGAGCGATCACTGACCGCTTTGCTTGCTGCTGGCATTGCGAATGGTTCGCGCAGAAACAACAGTGGTTCGCTCGCTCGTGCCAGCGTCCAGTACGCGGCGAGTCGTGATTGATTGCGAATACCTCCAGCCCAGAAGCCATCGCCGCCTCGGCCGTAGGCGATGAGTTCACCCATGCGCGGTCGTTTATCCCATCGCTCAATCTGCGAGCCGAGAAGCGCGGTTGCGAATGGCTCGAAACCTCCTGCGCTGCCGCAGACAACGATGAGATTTTCGCCGCGCGGCATGAATTGCGAAAACGCTTTACGCAGCGTCGCTTGAAAGCGGGGGACATGTTCATCAAACGACGCGCTGAGGTCGGGCACGAGTTCGATGTGTCCTGCGGCATTCGGCGCGATCACGCGCAATCGTGCGCCGTGTTGACCTTCGCGATCATGCAGCGTGATCTCATCGCCGATCGACGCTTGCTCGACAAATGCGTGCGCTTCTGCCAGTGCCACCGCGCGCGCGTTTCCGCTTGGACCATCTGCGACGCTTAGCGTGACGGTGAGCCCGCGCTGAATCGATTCAAGCACGCGCCACGCGCTGGGCACCGTCACCTCACTGTCGCGCAGCGTCGGCCTCGGAGCGCGCTTCACATGCACATGAAGGACCGCCGCACCTTTGCGTGCGCAGAAATCCACATGTTTGCCGCTAGGCGTTTCGATTTCATGCTCGATCGTGCAACCGCTGCCGAGCAAACGCGCGCCGACGAGCAGTTCCGCGCAGACCGAGCGGATTCGATCTAAACCCGCGCCGCTACGCCCGTCAGTTGCCAGCATCGGCTTGCCAAGCGATTCACCAACGCTATCGATTTCGCGTCGAAACCGCCGCAAAACCCGCGGATCGATCAACTTCATCCACTCGCGTTCATGCGCGCCATAGTCGCGCGCGAGTTGCGCCACGAGCGGTTTGAGTATGCGAAGTTGGGCGTCCGTGCGAGCCATGAGTGCTTTATCGGCTTTGCGCACGATTCCTGCAAGTTCATCGCAGGGTTGACCCATCGTTTGGTTTGCGCAGGCACGCGCGGCGGGGAATTAGCGAAGTTTGAACGCAGGAGCGAATGACCTGCTCGATGCTGTCGAACCATGCTCTCGGAATGCAATTGTTGGGCGCAAGTCCACAGGAGAAACACGATGCGTATCGGAGAAATGCTCGTCCGTATGGGCGTTCTGAATCAAGTTCAAGTTGAGGAGATTCTTGAGGAACAAGGATCGACCAACCAGTCCTTTGGCACGCTCGCTGAGCGTATGTTCGGCATTTCGCCCGACACTATCGAGCGCGTGTGGGTTGAACAAATGCAAGACCGCGCGACGCTCTTTGATGCCCAGCGCGGCATCGACGACAGCGCGCGCGAACTGGTAATTCGCCGTCAAGCATGGCAGTTTGGCATCGTTCCATTGCGCATGGATGATGGCTATCTCGTCGCGGCTACAAGTCGCAAGCAACTGCCGCGCGCGGTGCGTTTCGCAACGCGTGTGCTCGGGCTCGCTGTGCAGTTTGAAATCGCTGATGACGAATCGCTCGCTGCGTTGCTCATGCACCAGTATCCAATTCGCGGGATGGACAAGTCCGTTCCCGCTGAGAATGGTCTGAGTGAGTTGTTCCGTAAAGCCGCGTAACGAGGGCTCGCGGACTCATGCTTTGGCGTGAGTGTTGCCCTTGACAGGCTGCGCTATTGCGTTACTCTTCGCATCCCACCTTTCGGTGGTGAGGGCCAATTTAGCTCAGTTGGTAGAGCACCGCATTGAAAATGCGGGTGTCCCCGGTTCAAGTCCGGGAATTGGCATTACACAGCGACAAGCCCGTTCCACTCGAGTGATTGGAATGGGCTTGTTGCTTTGACAAGGCTCGTTCCTGAAGTAGATTCAAGAGCTGATGAAGACCTTCGCTCGATCATTTGCCTCACGCGCCATGGCCGCGGTTGCGCTGCTGCTGGCGCTCTCGGCGCACGCGGGTGATCTCACCTTTCTGGATGTTCCGCGCGTCAGCGTGCAAGATCCTGCGGTGTTTCGCGCCATCTTTGAGCGCAGTCGCACCGAACTGGTTCGAGTCGCGATCTTTGGCGACTCGCAAGAGACTGCGCCCAACGGTTGGGGCGTGCACTATCTCGCGCATATCAACGCAGGGCTCGCGAAGATCTACGGTCCGACAGGAGAGTCAAATCTGCTGAGCAATACGACGCAGACCAGTGTTCCGTACTGGCTCGCCACGACGCATGCGAGCGCTGCAATCGTCGCATCGACAGTGCCAACTTCTGCGGTCGTTCCAGGGATCTCCAATGCTGCGCTGCTTTCAGGGGCGAAAGCGCTCGACGACTCTCAACGCAGCGTCTTCTTGCACGACGCTTCGCGCTGTATCGACAGCACCCTCAACGGCGGACCGTGGTTTGATCAGAAGGGGCCCTTCGTCGCCGATGTTCTTGCCATTGCGACTCCCAACTCGCCTGGCATCCGCTGGTCGAACGCCCCGACCGACGGAAACGATCCTGATGCCACTGCCGCAGTGGTGCAGTCTGGACTCTTCACATTCAATCGCGCTACGGCGGCGGGAACGCATGTCTGGTTCACAACTCCCGTGCTTGAGTTTGCATCACGGCGGCACCTGCAGATCGCGTTGAGTGGAAACTCTTCGCGCGGCGGCGCTGAAGTTGTGGGTATTCGCTTTCGAAGCGTTTCAGCCGCGCGAGGCATCACCGTGCAATCGTTCTCCGATGGTGGACTGCGTTTGCCGCATCTCATCGAACAATTCGGTGCGAGTGGATCGCAGTTGCGCGCGCTTGCCCCGAGTGTTGCCGTGCTTCACTACGGTGCAAATGACGCGGGAAACGGCATCACTTCGCAACTGTGGCGCACGCAATTGCTCGCAGCGATTGCATGGATTCGCGCTGCCATGCAGGATCCGCAATTTCCCATCATCATTGCCGCAGAGTTACAAATCGGTGGTGCCGACGCCACCGCGATGATTGATCGCATGCCTGTGGTGGCGCATGAGATTGCGCTCGAAGACGCGCATGTCCTCGCACTCAATCTCCTTCGCATCACTCATGAGGAGTACGGCTGGGGTCCACGCGGCGCGATGAGTTGGAGGCCGTATCTCGCGGACACTGCGCACTTCGTGCCCTACGCGCAGCGACTTCTGGCAGCGGCGTTTGTCGGTGAATTGCGCAGTTCACTTACGATTGCGGATCCTTCGTGCGCAACTTCGAATTGGGCAGATTGCGTGCGATCATGGGGCGCGTATTGCGCGTTTGGCGGTTGCGCTGCCGTCATTGATCAAGATGCGATCGAACTCGAACTTGAGTGGGCTGGCGTTGGAAGTTCATGCGACGACAACGACAGCGATGGCTACCCAGATCTATGTCCGCCGCTGGGCGCCGCGGATTTCAATCGAGACGGCTTCATCGACGCAGGCGATCTCGCGTACTTGCTCGGCGCCTGGGGTCAACTCAATTCAGCCGCTGATCTCAGTGGCGATGGCGTTGTTGGTGCCGAAGATCTTGCGCAATTTCTTGCGGCGTGGAATCCGTAGACCTGTGTGCAGCGTTGGAATGATTCTGAATCAGTAGCGGAGCATGCAGCGGTCAAGCCGCCGTCATTTTTGTCTTCGTGTGAACCGAGTGTCACGCCAACCGCTGACCGACAAGCCGCAATGGAATCGGTCGGCCGAGATGCTCGCGGCGAATTTCTATGCGGCCTGCGTTTCGTTCTGCTTCGAGCGCGGTGAGTAACTCTTCGACGAGCCAGAGGCGGATTGGACGCGAGCCGTCGTAGCGGTGGAGTCCGCCGCCATTGCGTGTCTCTCGAGACAGTTGTGTCCAGTAGCGACGCGTCCATGTGAGCGAGAGTGTTTCGGGAAGTCGCGAGAACGCGGCGCGTGTCATCGATGGCTCCGCGAAGATCCACAGTTCGTTCCATGCGTTGGAGCGATTGAGGCAGCAGGCCGTCGCGACAGCAAGGTCACCAACGCACGCGACAGGCTTGAGCACATTGCCACGCTCGAGTTGTGGAGCGCAGTGAGCCTGCGTGTGCTCGAGCACATCGTCAGCACTCACGCGATAGCGCGAAGCGAGTGAACCCACATCGCGAAAGAAAGCACTGAGCAGATGAGTGCGAAAAACGCTCCATTCGCGGGTGAATGAGGGGTTTCGCGTGGTCTGTTGAGACGCGCGCGAGTTGGAAGATGCAGTAGCGCTGCGAGCGTCAACAAGGAGCCCGCCCGACTGTTCATGTCGATCGTTGTTCATCAATCGTTCCTCTTCGTCGGGTTGAGCGACGTCGAAGCAATGTATCGAAGGCTTGCGCGCGCGCAGTGTCATGCGCAGCGAAACAAGAAAATGAGCAGCAAAACTCAAGTTGAACTTTTTATGCGCGTGTCACTGTGATGCTTCCGAGAAGTGATGTGCGCGTGTCACGCAGCGCAGAAAAATTTGCGCGCCATGCATCATGTGCGGTTCGATCAAACGCCAGCGTCGCAGCGTGCGAGCCTTCGAGTACTTCATGAACGCGTGCACCGAGCGGCGTGATCACAACGCTCGCGCCCGCGTACTCTGTAGTTGGATCAGTACCGCAGCGATTTGCTGCAACAACGCTGCACTGGTTCTCGACCGCGCGCGCGACGAGTAGCGTGCGCCAATGTTCGCGTCGCACTGCGGGCCAACACGAACTCACGGTGAACACTTCAGCGCCCGCAAGTGCTGCATGACGCCAGAGTTCGGGAAAGCGAAGGTCGTAACAGATGAACGGACACACGCGAGCCGCGCCGATATCCACGATGACAATTTCGTTACCGCGCATGAAAGTTGACGACTCGCTCGGAAACAAAAAGTTCTTGCGGTACACCGCCCGCAACGAACCATCAGGCGCAACGATCGCAACGCTATTGGCAATGCGATCATCTCCCGCGCGGTCACTCTCGTGCTCCGCAAACCCAGCTTGAATCCACACTTGTCGCGATCGAGCTGCGCTGCAAAGCCAATCAACGCTGTCGCGAGTGTTCGCGTAATCCGCCGCATTCGTCGACCAGCCCGTTTCGCACATCTCAGGCAGCACAAAAAAATCACCGCGTTCAAACGCGGTGACATCAAGTGCGCCCTCAATACGCCGGCGATTTTCCGCAACATCTAGCCACACAGGATCAGTCTGAAGCGCATGAAAGTTCACGCCGCAAAGCCTACATGAAACGCAGCGCCCAAGCCCATCCGCGCAGCAGCAACATTCTCGCCAGAGGACGCATCCGCATCATTCTCGCCAGAGGGCGCGGCCGCAGCCGCAACCGCCCAAACTCGCCCAAACACGCCGCAACCGCTTCAAGAGCCCGCGGCCACATCATTCTCGCCAAAGGGCGCGGCCGCAGCCGAGCCCGCTAAAAGGAAGGGAGACCAACGGGGATCGAACCCGCGACAGCCGAAATCACAATCCGGTGCTCTACCAGCTGAGCTATGGCCTCCGTGAGTGCGAAACAATACCGAATCGGAGCGCTTCGGTCAATCGCTCAGTCGCTCAGATATTGAAGTTCGTCTGCTACCATCGCGACCCTTCAACCTAGATTTTTGGGTGTGCAGCGGCCCGTTGGCTGTTGCATCGCTCGAATCACAGCGAGAGATCCTTTAAGCATGCCACTTTCTACCGTCGCGCCTTCCACTCACGCCGTCGACTTCGGTTCCGCCACCATCCACGCCAACCTCTCCTCCGCTCGACTCGTCGAGATGGCACTCACTCGCGGTGAAGGTCAACTCGCCGCCAACGGCGCGCTTCAATGCGACACGGGCGAGCGCACAGGTCGCAGTCCTGACGACAAGTATCTCGAAGACACCGCGGCGATTCACGACAACATCAACTGGGGCAAAGTCAATCAGCCTGTCTCGCCTGAGCACTTCGAGAAGCTCAAGGCCGCGGCACTCACGCATCTCAAGTCGCGCGGCGAGATCTTCCGCTTCGATGGCTACGCAGGCGCCGACACGAACTATCGCCTCAAAGTGAGCGTGTTTACCGAGAAAGCGTGGCACTCGCTGTTTGCCAAGACGCTGTTCATCAATGTGCCTGAAGCGGAGAAGGCTGCGTTCAAGAGCGACTGGACCATCATCAACGCGTGCGGCTTAAAGATTACAAATCCCGCTGAATATGGAATAAAGTCGCACATCGGCATCCTGCAGAGCCTCGAGAAGAAGACGGTGATCATCGTCGGTACTGAGTACGCGGGCGAGATGAAGAAGTCGATCTTCTTTGCGATGAACTACGACCTTCCTGACATGAAGGTGTTTCCGATGCACTGCTCGTGCAATGTTGACCGCAAGGATCCTGCGAATGTCGCGCTGTTCTTCGGTCTCTCGGGCACTGGTAAGACGACGCTGAGTGCTGATCCGAATCGCGATCTCGTTGGCGACGACGAGCACGGCTGGAGCGCGTCGGGCGTGTTCAACATCGAAGGCGGTTGCTACGCGAAGTGCATTAAGTTGTCGAAGGAAGGCGAGCCTGAAATTTGGAACGCAATTCGTTTCGGTTCGGTGCTCGAGAATGTGGTGATGGATTCCGCGACGCGCGTGCCTGATTACGACAGCGCGAAGAAGGCGGAGAACACGCGGGTGACATATCCCGTCTCTTACATCGCCAACGCAAAGATTCCTTCGGTCGCGACGCATCCAAAGAATGTGGTGTTCCTTTCCGCCGATGCGTTTGGCGTGTTGCCTCCTGTGTCGAAGCTCACCGCCGAGCAGGCGATGTATTACTTCCTCAACGGTTACACCTCGAAACTCGCAGGAACTGAAGCAGGAGTGAAAGAACCACAGCCGAACTTCTCGCCATGCTTTGGCGGACCTTTCTTGCCGCGCGCGCCAATGGTGTATGCGGAGATGCTGGCTGATCGCATCAAGAATCACGGCGCGAATGTGTGGCTGCTCAATACCGGTTGGACAGGCGGACCGTATGGCATTGGTCACCGTTTCAAGCTTGCGTACACGCGTACATTTGTGACGCGAATTCTCGATGGTTCGCTCGCGAAGGCGTCGTTTGAAACGCATCCGATCTTTGGATTGTCCATTCCAACCGCTGTTGAAGGCGTGCCGAGCGAAGTGCTCAACCCGCGCAATACATGGAGTGATAAGGCTGCGTATGACGCGAAGGCGACTGACCTCGCGAAGAGGTTCCGTGAGAACGAGAGCAAGTTCAAGATGACTGCCGCGGTGATCGCGGCTGGTCCGCGCGTGTCGTGATTTGAGCGGGCGTGGTTTGAGCGGGCGCTGCTGCGGCAGCTTCCTTTGGCGCGGATGATGCGCGGATGATGCGCGAATGATGTGTGTGTTTGGAATCAACTTATGGCGATTTATTACTTTGAACTTGACGCTCACGGCGCTCCTGGACTTCTTGGCACGGTGCTGCGTGAATTCGGTCAGCAGGTGAAGCAGATTGATGTGCATCGCGCGTCAACCATGCCGCTTGATCTTGATGAAGTCCACGGCGTGATCGTGTCGGGCGGCGGCGCGTCGTTGACCGCGTCGAGCGGCGCGACTGAAGCGTTTGTGCGCGATGCGGTTGCGCTTGAGATTCCTGTGCTTGCCATCGGTGCAGGTGCGCGGCTTGCCGCTCGCGCGCTCGGTGGCGAAGTGAGTCCATGTTCTGAGCGAGGGATCGTGCGCGTGACGCTCAATGCGCTCGGTCGTGAAGAGCCGATTTTCGCGGGACAACGCTGGACCAGCGATCAAGGCGTGTGGAACGATGAGTGCGTGTCAAAGTTGCCGCCCGACGCGAAAGCCTTCGCTTCAACTCCAAGCGCGAAGTGCGCTGGATGGGGTCTGGGCGTATGGGTCACCGCGATTGATTGGCATCCTGAATGGAGCGCCAAAGAACTCGCTGAGTGCAGCGCATCGGGTGGGGGCGTGACGCCTCAAACCGTGAGCGACATTGAACGCCTCGGTCGGCTCTTTGCCGAGCGCGTGAATCTCATGCTGATGCCAGTCGATCGCATGAACGCAGGTCGCACGCGCGATCTGCTGCACTGAAACGCACGC
>QWPU01000137.1 GCA_003671065.1 Planctomycetota bacterium
AGACCGTCGGGTTGCTGCTGCTGATCGTTGTCGCGCCGTGACTCATGAGCCATGCAGGGTAGCGGAGGATCGCGCAGCGACTTCTCCACAGCGCGCGTCGATCCTGCCGATAATTGGACATGCTTCGGTCTTCTCACGGCGTCGTTCTTGCAGTGCTCGCGCTCCTCGTCATGGGAGTCGTGATGGTGAACTCAGCGGGCCTGAGTGTGCCGCCTGATCCTGCGCTGATTGACGCGGGCGCGATGACGCAGAAGTCGTTCGAGAAGGCGCAGCGTTTGTACGACGGCGGCATTACGACCGATCGCGTGTTCTACGGTCGCCCCGCGATCATCGCCGCGGTGTCGCTGCTTGCGATGTTCATTGGCTTCCGTCTCAACCTCGAGCGCATCTTCTCGGCGCGTGGCGCGCTCACCGTAGTCCCTTGGATTCTCGGTGGAATCGTCGTCACGCTCTGTTTGACGCATGTGCCTGGCATCGGTCGCGAAGTGAACGGCAGCTCGCGCTGGATCGGTCCCGCGTGGCTTGGATTTCAGCCGAGCGAATTCGCGAAGTGGGCCATGCTCTTCGTTGCCGCGTGGTTCTGTGTGCATCACGCTGATCGCGTGCGGTCCTTCAAGCGCGGCTTCTTGCCTGCGTTTGCAGTGCTCGCCGTCATCGTCGCGCTCATTGGCAAAGAAGATCTCGGCACGGCGGCGCTCGTGTTCAGCACTTGCACGATGTTGTTCCTCGTCGGCGGCATGCGCGTGTGGCATGTCGCGTTGTTGCTGCCTTTCGGCGCGCTCGCAGCTGTCGGCGCGATTGTGACGAGCCCGTATCGCGTGAATCGTCTCGTCGCGTATTCCAATCCGTGGCAAGATGCTGAAGGCATTGGATACCACATCATTCAATCGATGAGTGCGATCGCAGGCGGCGGCCTCTCTGGTCACGGACTTGGCAACGGACTGCAGAAGTTCGGCTATTTGCCTGAAGATACGACCGATTTCATCTACGCGATCATTTGTGAAGAGCTCGGTATCGTCGGCGCGATTGCAGTGGTTGCGTTGTTTGCAACGGTGTTGCTCTGCGGACTGTCGATCGTAACGCGCGGCGCGAAGCGGCCAGAAGCCGACGCGATTGTCCCGCCGTTCTCGCGACTCTTCGGTCTTGGCGTGTTGCTCACCATCGGCATTCAAGCGCTCATCAATCTCTGCGTTGTGACAGGACTCGCACCAACAAAGGGCATCGCGCTTCCGTTCCTTTCAAGCGGTGGATCGGGTTGGGTGGCGACGGGCTTTTCAATTGGACTCTTGCTCTCAATTGAACGCAACGCAATTCGTCGCGAGCGTGAACTCGGAATCGATTCGAGCGACGATGCGCACGACAGCACGCTTGCGTCGCCAAGCGTTGCCACCACATGATCCACAGCATGAGTGAAGCGAGCATCATTCTTGCAGGCGGTGGCACGGGCGGTCACATCTCGCCTGGTATCGCCATCGCGGAACGCATCGCCCAACTTGATCCACGCGTCGGCCGCGTCTTCGCGTGTTCAACGCGCGCTGTTGACGCGCGCATGCTTGAACATGTTGGCGCCGACTTTCAACCGATCGAAGCGGAGGGGTTAGCACTTTCGCCCTTGAAATTGCTTCGTTTTGCACGGTTGTTTCTTACGGGCCGTGCAGCGGCGCGCGAACTGTTAGTCAAGCGCAACGCGAAAGTCGTCATCGCGCTTGGTGGATTCGTCACAGGACCAGTGGTGATGGCGGCGCGCTCGCTGAAGGTTCCTGTGTTGCTCGTGAATCTCGATGCAACGCCAGGCAAAGCGAATCGATGGGTGGCGCGTCGTGCGACGAAGATCTTGACGGCGTGCCCAACGCCAATGATGCCGACATTTGCTGAGCGCGAAGTGGGGATGCCGATTCGTCGCGCAGCCATCGCAAACGCGTCGCGCGCAGAGTGCCGTACGAAACTCTCTCTTGAGATTGGACTGCACACGCTGCTTGTCACGGGCGCGTCGCAAGGCGCAGCAAGTTTGAACGATCTCATGTGCAAGTTGTTGATCACCGAGCGCAGTGCGTTTGGTGGTTGGCAAGTGTTGCATCTTGTTGGCGGCGCGGACCGCGCACCAATCGAGCAGGCGTATCGCGTTGCAGGCGTGCGTGCGAGCGTCGTGCCGTTCATTCATGACATGGGAATCGCTTGGGGCGCCGCTGATATATCGCTTTCGCGCGCGGGCGCGAACTCTGTTGCTGAAGCCGTGCACAACGCAGTTCCCACGGTGTTTGCGCCGTATCCCTATCACAAGGACTTGCATCAGAAGTGGAACGCGAAACCGTTTCACGATGAAGGCGTGGCTGTGTTGTGCGATGACTTGATCGATGCTGAGCGCAATCGTGCAACGCTTGGCGCAGCACTCACCGACTTGATGACGAATCACACGCGCCGCGAAGCAATGCAGGCCGCGCTCATGAAGCGACCGCGCACTGACGCCGCGCTTGAAATCGCACGCGTCGCGCTTGCACTTATGTGAGATCGCTCGCGCTCATCAGGCCGACGCCATCCACTCGCCCAGCAGTTCGATCGTCGCTTTGAGATCACCCTTGTCGACCATCTCAGTTGTAGTGTGGATGTAGCGCGTGCCTGTCACAATCGCCACGCAACGCGCACCAATGCCCGCGCGTTGAATCGCTGCGCCGTCTTGACCACCACGCGGAAGAATGCACTTTTGATGGGGAATGCGATGCTTTTTGGCGACGCTCACAAACTCCGCCGCGAGCGTGTAGTCACTAATCATCGAACTATCTTGGATCATGATGCCGACGCCATCGCCTTGCTTCGTCACGCGTTGATTGTCAGGCACACCAGGCGTATCGCACGCGAGCGTCACATCGAGGCCAATGCCGATATCCGCTTTCGTTGCATACGCCGCCGTTTGCGCGCCACGCAGACCAACTTCTTCTTGCGTGGTAAACGCGCAGATGATTTCGCACGCATGACCACTCTTGCGTGTCGCGAGCATACGAATCGCTTCAATCGCCACGAAACACGCGAGACGATTGTCGATGGCCTTCGACACCAACTTCTTCGGCGTCTCAAGAAACGGCGTATCAAGCACGACGAAATCGCCGATCTCGACGAGCTTCTTCACTTCAGCCGCATCGCGACCAAGATCAATGAAGAACTCTTCAACGCCAGGCACTTTCGTGCGCTCGGCCTCACTCGCGATGTGCACAGGCTTGCCGCCTGGATTCATCACGCCCTTGAAATCACCGCTCGCCGTGCAGACCAACACGCGCGATGCAAAGAGATTGCGCGTATCGAAACCGCCTGCGGCGTTGACCCAGATGCAACCAGCGTCATCGATATGACGCACGAAGAAGCCGATTTCATCCATGTGCGCGGCGAGCATGACGCGCAGCGGCGCACCTTTGGACTTCCGCGTCGGTTTGCGCACGCAGATATACGAACCCATCGCGTCGGTCGTGCAACTATCGAACAGCCCCTTCGTTTCTTTGGTGATGAGCGCGCGGACGCGTTCCTCGCGACCAGCAACACCAGGAGTTTCACAGAGACGGCGGAAGAGATCGATGTCCATATGGAAGAAGACTCGCGGTGAAAAGTGCGGAATGCGTGGAGGGTCGATGGTATAGCATCAGACCCATGCTGTTTGATACTCCGCTTCGCGCTGAACACTCCGCGTTTGCCTCGCTTGATGCCGCGCGTCGCACTGAGCGCGCGCAACACGCTCGTGGCGCTGTGGCTGCACGACGCGCTGTAGAGATTGAGTACTTGCCGTTTGGTCCAGCGGATGAACACGGCGCGCCGACATGCGAGGTTGTCGCGGCCTATGCCGAAGTTGAATTGGAATATGCGGCCATGCGCTCAGCGTGCGCGTTGATTGATTGCGCAGAGCGCGCGACGCTGGTGATCAAGGGTCGCGATCGCGTTGACTTTCTGAATCGTCTCGTGACGCAAGAACTTCGCACGCTTGTTGAAGGCGGCGTGACGCGTGCGTTTCTCACGAATCGCAAAGGGCGTATCGAAGCGGATCTCGTGATTGCTGCGTTACCCGATGCGTTACTGATCGACACGCTCGTCCACGATGTTGCGCCGGTGCAGGCTGCGCTCACGAAGATGTTGTTTGCTGAAGATGTCGTGATTACTTCGCGTGTTGAAACGCACGCGCGTCTTGCGCTGCATGGTCCTCGCGCTGTCGCCGCGTTGCGCGCGCTTGGTCTTGCTTCGGAGAACGCGGGGGAGAACCCGGGGGAGAACCCGGGGGAGAACCCCGGAGCGAACGCCTGGAGCAGCGCGCTTGGTGACGCGATCGTCGACATCATTCGCATCGATGACTTCGGTTTCAATCCTGCGCACGCGGCGGTCGAGACGGATCAACGCGATCTTGGATTTGCGCTCAGTGTTCCGCGTGCGCGCATCGCAGAGTTGTGGCGCAGCTTCGTGACATTTGGCGCGCGACCCGCTGGTTGGTTTGCCACAAATACTGCGCGCATCGAAGCAGGAACTCCGTATTTTCGCATCGACTTTGGTCCAACAAATTTGCCGGCTGAATCAGGCGTGCTCAACTCGCGCGTGAGTTTCACCAAGGGTTGCTATCCCGGACAAGAAGTCGTTGCGCGCATGCAACACCTCGGCAAGCCCAAGCAGAAACTCATTGGACTTCGCGTGGAAGGCGATCTGCTTCCTGTGAGTGATGCGCAAGTGTTTGCGATCGCAGAAGGAACTTCCATCGGTCATCAAATGGGTCATCAACTGGGCGATCAACTCGGTGTCATCACATCGAGCGGTCTCGCGCCCATGCTCGGCGCAGTGCCTGTTGCGTTTGCGATGATCTCATCACGCGCGTATGAAATCGGCACGAAAGTGCTTGTGAATGCGGAAGGCGAGCAAGCGATTGCAACAGTGACGCCGCTTGCGTTTCTCACTCACGCGCAGGAAAGCGCAGCAGTATCAACGACGAAATCAACGGAGGTGGACTCATGAATCCTGTGCCAGTCGACAAAGGCATCTTCGCTGTTGAAGGAACTGAACTCGCGCTCTTTACCGCGGGTGCAGTGGTGTCGATCGTGGTGCTCGTCTTCGCGCTTGTGCTGTTTATTCGCGCTGCGCGTGAGCACGATAAGCAAGAGAAGCTCGAGCGCGAGGAAGCCGCGCGACGCGCGCAACAGAGAAAGACCTGACGCATGTCGCACGGAAGTGAGGCCGTACTGCTCTGTGAAGTTGGACCGCGCGACGGCTTGCAAAATGAGTCGCGCATCGTGAGCGTTGACGACAAGGTGCGCTTCATCGAGTTGCTTGTTGCTGCGGGTCTGCGCGAAATTGAAGTTACGAGTTTTGTGAGTCCCAAGTGGGTTCCGCAACTTGCCGACGCGGAAGCAGTGCTCTCGCGCATTCCTCGCTCAGACAGCGTGTGTTTCTCAGCGCTGGTGCCCAATGAGAAAGGACTCGAACGCGCGCTTCGCTGTGGCGTGCGCAAAGTATCGGTGTTTACAGCCGCAAGCGAAGGGTTTGCGCGAAAGAACATCAACGCGACGATCGCTGAATCGATCACGCGCTTTGCGCCAGTGGTTGCACACGCCCACGCGGCAGGCGCAGTCGTGCGCGGCTATGTGAGTTGCATCGTCGCGTGCCCTTTCGACGGAGCGATCGCGCCACATGCGGTGCGCGAAGTCTGCGCGCAACTCATTGATATCGGCGTCGATGAACTTGATCTCGGTGACACGATTGGTGTTGCGCACGCAGACGACATTGCGCGTGTGCTCGACGCATGTGCAACGCTGCGGCCAGTGTCCGAACTCGTGCTGCATCTGCACGACACGCACCATCGCGCGCTTGCTTGCGCCCAACGCGCGCTTGCTCTTGGTGTTCGTCGATTTGATGCGAGCGCTGCAGGCATCGGCGGTTGTCCCTACGCGCCAGGCGCTTCAGGAAATGTCGCGACCGAAAAACTCAGCGACCTCTGCGTCGCGGAGGGTTACTCAACATCCATCGATCGCATCGCGCTCGACGCCGCCGCGCGATTCATCATCGGGGCGCTTTCCACTGCGCGCGGACCAGAGTGACGCGCGCCCGCGGGCGCTTTGTGAAACGCAATCGGCCACTTCGCGCTCGGCGCGCTCTGAAGCGCGTAGTAGGGTGATCGATCGATCACGCGATGCATGCGTACCTCACTGCCTTCGACGACGATCGCGTGCGGCGTGCCGGGAAATCCATACGCGCCAGTGTTCGCGACGCGACGACCGTTGACGGTCTTCGCAAATGCGCGATGGCTGTGACCAACGATGATCGTTCCTGCGCGCGGCGCAAACGACGCGCCCCACTCTGCGGCGAGCCGTGGATACCTCGTCCAATACGCAAGCACCGCTGCGATTCGATGGGGTCGAAGCGCGATGTTCGTCATAGTCGAAACATGTGCGCCCTCGCCCATCACGCGCCATTCCGCAAGCGACGCCGCGCGCGCCGCGTTGAAACGCGCGACATCGAGCGGCGTATCGATTGGAGTTGCCTTCAACGTTGCTTCGAAGCATTCACGCATGGAACGCGAAAATGGCGACCACGGGGCGATGGCAGGATGCATCGCATCGCCATGCGTGACATAGATCGCGCCATCAGCAAGCGAGATCGAACGAACATCACTCACGAATGGATCATGATTTCCTGCGATGAAGTCGAGGCGAACGCCGCGCGAAACGCAGCCATCACGAAAGCGTTCCAGTTCATGTTCCGCATCGCGTTGGTAGCGCACATGATGCAACTCGGCTGCATCACCATTAACGATCACGCGATCGAATTGACTCACAAGTCCATCAAACGCCGCTGCACTGCGCGCGCCGCCTGGGCGGCCGAGGTGCATGTCGCTGATGATCAGTGTGCGTGGGACTTGTAAGGGTGACATCGGGACGATCGATGCGCTGGCGAGAGGTTTCGACGAAGGGATCTAAACGACGGACTTGTCCCATCGGCGATGCGATGGTCTGACTTGAGGTGACGCGGATCCGAGAACTGCTTATTCAGTATTTAGTGTGAATCTTTGGGCGGTGCTCCATTCGCTCCACCGTCTGAACTCGACGGCGAACCAAAGACGATGGTGTCCTTTCCGTCAAGCTTTGCGCGCAATGCACGCTGATCTGCAAGCCAAAGTAGGTGTTCGCCATCGGAAGCTTCCCAGGGATAGAGCGCAAATCCCGCGCTCATGGTGATCGCACTCGATCCCGATGAAGCGAGCAGCGGCAATTGCAATTCGCGTACGGCCTTGCGACAACGCTCTGCGATGACCTCAACATCCTCAGGCACGCCGCCGCCGCCATTGCGCGGTGGATTTGGATCGCAGAAAAGAATGACGAATTCATCACCACCCATGCGAAAGACATGATCGCCAGCACGAATGCACGAGCGCAGGACTTCGACACTTTCGCGAAGCACCTCATCACCCGTAGCATGACCGAAGCGTTCGTTGTACTGCTTGAAGTTGTCAATGTCGAGATACATCAAACTCACAGGTCGTCGATCTTGCAGCGCCTTCGCGAGTGTTGACGGAAGCAACTCCAAGAGCGCTCGTCGATTGCCCGCGCCAGTCAACTCATCTGCCCACGCGAGGCGTCGCAAGTTTCGATGCGCTTCATCAAGGTCGATCCACTCTGCGAGCCAGAGGGCCCACGCTTCAAGTGTCGCTTGCTCAATCGTCTTGGACAACAGCACGCCGAACGAACCATGGCGTCCAATCACATGAACTTGCCGCAATCCGATGCGCTCGCGGGCAATGGCCTCTTCTTCGCCGGGTCGAGCCTCGGGGACGAGCCGCACATCAATCGTTCCGAGTTGATGTTGCAGCGCGTGGAGCGCAACGGCGCGAAGATTGTCGCCTTCGATCACGGCTCGCACGAGTGTGAGATCGTTGGGCGGTCCCTCGGTGATCCCTTTCGCGGCAGGACGCGAAAACGGCGGCATGCTGAACGCAGGCGTTCGCAATCGTTGAGACGAAGGCGTCGCTGCTGTCGGCGTCGGTGTACTTGGTGCAGCGCTGTGTTCTGCAGCG
>QWPU01000138.1 GCA_003671065.1 Planctomycetota bacterium
CGTGTTGCCGAGCGGCGGGTTGGCGGCGAGCCTCATGAACATCTCCTGCATGCAGTCGAGCGCGAACGACTCGTCGCGTCGCGTGATGCGCGCGATCGCTTCGACGAGTTCCGAAGCGCAGCTGTCGTAGATCTCCGCCAGCGCATCGCGCGAACCAGAACGGACCGCGCGCGAAACCCGCGCGGCCCATTCGTCGTTTGATTCACGAGGCGCATCGGTGGTCACTTTCCGCTGCTGCGTACGATCTCTTCGATGAGCGCGATCGAGTCCGTCGGGCCCTTCACGAAGAGAAGATTCGTTGGCTCGTGGTAGCGGATCTTGACCAGTTGTTCCGATCCGGTTGACTCCATCGCGAAGTTGATCGCGTTGATGAGCGACTCGATTCCGCCGGTGTTGATGCCCTCCCAATTGTTCAGATCGAACAACCGCTGCCCGATGTTTGTCACACCCGCGTACCCGTTCGCATTGAACTCCCGCGAGATCACCACGACCGGAAGCGTGCCCAGATCGGCGCCTTGCTCTGATGACTTCTGTTCTGATGACTTCTGCTCTGGCAACTTCTGATCTTGGGAAACCACCGTCACAACGAGTCCCGCGTTGTCGGCAAGCGGAATCGACTGGAGCGAGAGGAAGAACACCTCAGGCCGCACGCGTTCCACTGACAGCGGGGGAATAGTCAGGCTTCCCACCGATGCATCGGCGAGAACGACGTTGCACCGCACGCTCGACTTGACGCGGGCGACGAGATCCTCGAGCGTTCCGCCTTCCCACGCGATGTTCACGGTCGAGCGCACAAGTCGAGCAAGCTCCTGATCCTCGAGGAGCATTCGCGACTTCATATCCGCCGCCTCGAGCGTTTGAATCCGCGCGATATACGCGGGCAGCGCTTCCTTGAGCGCAGCCTTCGCTTCCTCGACCTCCCACTGCATGCCGGAAAGTCGAACCATGCTGAGCGGAGCATCGAGTTCGCAGGTGACCGAGGAATTCCGGGCTGTGAGTTCCTCTGCAACATCCGCGATGAATTTGCTCACGAACGTGGATGTGAAGCGGTTCCGACCATTCGTCCCATCGTCGAAGCGCAGTCGCGTCTGGTTGGACAGCGCAATAAGCGCTGGGTCGATCGGGATGCGCACGAAGGTGTTCGCGCACAGCGCCCTGTGCTCCTTCATTTCGCCGCTGAAATTGCTCAGTGCTTGTAGAAGGTCGTCGCGGCTGCCGTTGAGTAAGTTGGGAGATATCAATTCCTGCTCGATCGACATGATGGTGCTACGGAGCTTCGCGAGCCGCTTCATGGAATCGGCATCAATAATTGCGTCCGTTGCGGTTGCATCTTTCACACCCGACGCATGTGCCGGCGCGGGTGGAGTTTCCTGCATGAGGAACGACGACGGCGCGGCGCCCGCTGTCGTTGCGAGCATGCAGGCGCAGGCAAAGCCAAAGAATGAGGATGAGGTGACGGCGGTCTGAAGTTGGCGTGTGGTGGAATTCATAGTGGACCTTTCAACAGACAAACCGCGCTCGCGAAGCGAACCCGTCGCGGGATGTTGCAGTTTCGGGAAAATCACCTGCTTGGTGGGAAGAAAGGACAGGGAAGAAAGGACAGGCATGCCATGCGGAGTGGTAGTTCAGGTGGGAAGAAAGGACAGGCATGCCATGCGGAGTGGTAGTTCATAGCAATTTCGTCAATCGTCCGACCAAAATGTTCTTGACCTGCAGTATGTAGTTGGATGCCTGTCTTCTGTCCCTATCAAGATGACCGTCATGTGTGTCCAAGATTGGTGTGCAGGTCTAGCGCGACTAGCCATCGCGCCAACAGTTCAGATGGCGGAGGCGCTGGGGTTGGCGATCTGCTGCCGAAAGACGATCGCGAGCTTGTCGATCACTGCTTGGTAATCCTGGTAGCTGACCTGTCCTTGCTGGGCCCGCAGCGCCTTGATCTCGTTGGCTGCCGAAAAGAGCGATTCAGTCATTTGAATAGTGCTCGGTTGGTAGTTGATTCTCAGGCGCGGCCACAATTGCTGCAGTGTGTCGCTCTGCGCCCAGTTGAGAAAGTTGCCGAGCCAGATATTCACGCCGGTCTTGTCATGCGTGTAGATGGTCTTGTAGTCCTCGAAGATCTGGAAGATTGAGATGGCGAAGGCAACCTGATGCATGTCTTGGGAAGAGTTGATCGACAGATCCGGATACATCTCCGCCGGCAGCGTTCCCAGGTTGTCATAGTCTTGTGCGAGCCGCAGATTCGGGGTTATCCAAAGGTCCTTGATGATCTTGATGGTGGAGAGTTCCAAGGCCTGCTCGGTGGCGACCTCTTGGCTGCGTGCTTGGTGATACAGAGTCAATGCCACGAATAGCCCGGCGCCACCCGTTAGCAGCATCATTAATCGGTAGACAGTTGAATGCTCGATGGGCTCATCCGCCACCGGGCTCTGATAGAGCAAGTACACGAAGAATGCGCTGAGGGCAATCATCGCCAAGAGCAGATATCTCGAGAAGGTCATCGTTTTTATCCCTTGTGAATGATCCGTGGGTCCGACACGAGGCGCGATTCTAATAACTGCGCGGCTCAGCGGGGAAGAAAGGACAGGCATGTCGTGCGGAGTGGCGGTTCGTCCCAATTCCGTCAATCGTCTGACCAAAATGTTGTTGATAGGCAGTATGTAGTTTGATGCCTGGCCTCTACCCCTCGCTCGACAGTTGCGAACTCGAACAGCAACGGCGACGGCGTGATCAGCGCGGCGGATCTCACTTTATGCTTTCGGGCTGGGGGCCTTTGTATTGACAGTGTGAGGCGAGCGGCGCGATGAATGCCTGCCTTCACCTCGCGCGGGCAAAGTTTTTCTAACACCTTTGCCTCCCTGAGGAGGTTTTATTGCTTTCTCTTCGAATTGTGGCAATCTAGGTCGTATCGACGCGTCAACTCGCGGACGCGGATTGACTCTTCGCTCACGAAGCACCTACACACATGCGCACTCCATTTCATCTCATCGCGTTCACTTGCACATTGAGCATCACAATGTTGACTAACTCCGCACTCGCGCAGTGGCAGCAAGCAACGGGTGTTTCGGGGCTGAACATGCAGTCGTTGATGTCGAAGGGCGCGACGGTCTTCTCGGGCGGTGCAACGGGCGTGTATCGATCCACCAGTAACGCGCAGAGTTTCACCAGCTCCAACTCAGGCAACGACGCGACTGGTCCCACGCGCGGATTCACATCTGATCGCGCGTACCTCTACACCTGCACGAGCCAAGGTGTGTTTCGAAGTTCGAACGATGGTGCGTCGTGGATTGCAAAGAGCGCGGGACTTACAAATCTGCTCTGTCACGGAATGGTTCAAACGCAAACGAAACTTTTCGTCTCTGGTCCCGCTGGAGTTTTTCGCTCTGACAATCAAGGCGACTCATGGACAGCCGCAGGAATGGCGGGCATTGATACGCGCTGCATCACCGCGATTGACGCGACGCTGTTCGCAGGCACGAACGGCAGCGGCGTGTACAAGAGCACGAACTGGGGCGCGTCGTGGACTGCGATCAACACGGGGCTCGCGTCGACAAACATTCGCGCGATCGAAGCGAAAGGCACCACACTTTTCGCAGGCGGACAAATTGGAACAGGCGTGTATCGCTCAACGAATCTCGGCGCGAGTTGGACTTTGCTCGCAGGCGGATTGAGTTCGGGTTCGTATCGCGGCTTCGCGCATGACGATCGCTTGATCGTCGCGGGTTCCTTCGGCGGCGGCGTGTTCTATTCCGTCGACAACGGCGACAAGTGGACGCAGATCAACGGTGGTCTCACCGATCTCACGATCTTCGATCTCGAGATTCATCAAGGCTACATCGTCGCGGCCACGAATACGCAAGGCGTGTTTCGCTACGCGATTTCAAACACGCTGAATCTCGCAGGAGATTCGTGCATTGACGCGGCGGATCTCAGCGTGCTCCTTGGCGCATGGGGATCATGCCGCGATTGCGCTGCGGATTACAACGGCGACAATTCTGTCGACGCAGCTGACCTCAGCTTGCTGCTTTCAAGCTGGGGCGTGTGCGGGCTGTGATGAAGTGAGGTTTGGGTACGGCGGTCGTCGCTCTGAGGTCCCATGGGCTGACATGGTCAGACACGCGCGACAGCTGACTCGCCGAGACTCTCTTCGATTGGCTTCACGCGCTGCGTGCGAACGCTCTCATCCAAGCTCAAAGGTTGTGATGCCGTACATCCAATCAAGTCTCAGCGCAGGCGCGGGGCCGCTGTATGTGCGCATCGTTGCGAAGACTTCGTGCATTCGATAGCGCTCCACTAACGCACGCGCGTCTGTGTTTGGCTCTGGGATATCCAACCAGAACAACTCGCCAGGCTGCAGTGTCGAAGCGAGTGAGCGAAAAATTGCATCCGCAGCGATCGGAGTCTTCGCGAAGAGCGGACCGATCTTGTGGCCTTGAAAACATTTGCGGATGAATCCGAATCCTTCGACAGCGTCGCCGTTCATCACAGCGCGTCCACTGCCATCTGGTTGTGAAAGCCACGCTCGCAAGAAGGCGATGCGCGCCGCAGGGAAACAGGCACGATCAAGCATGGCGATGTGTTGCAGATCAACAGCGCGAGTGTCGATCGGGATGACATCATTCGCTTCGTACATCGCGTTCGCCACGACGCCTTCAAAGCGAATGTTCTTGTAGGCCGCGACGCGTCCGATCTGTGCATACTTCGTGATGTTCTCAAGCACGGCATCGCCACCGTGCACGCATCCAACCGCGTGTTGTCGCGCGTGTTCGTGAATCGCCATTCCATACCCAAGTCCGCGATGGGCTTCATCAACCAAGTAGCAGCCTACAAACGCGAAGGAGTCGTCATAACGAACCGCACTCACGCACGCGATCGGCTTGCCATCAAGTTCTCCCACGAAAAAACCATCGGGGTGCGCGACGACAAACGACGCTGCGTCGTGCACTCCAGGATTCCAACCAGCATGACGCATGCGCGGAATCAGAATCTCATCGATCTCGCGCTGCGACATCGAACGAATCGCGTAGCGACCGCTCGCAAGATTCCGCGCAGCGTGACTCTGTGGGTCAAGTCGTTTCATCGTGCAAAGCAGCGTAGTGGTGGAATGTCCAGCGCAAAGAGCAGCGCACAAAGGACAGGCATGTCGTGCGGAGTGTCGGTTCGCTGCACTTTCGTTGGTCGTGCGACTGAAATGTCCGTCAATGGCAGAATGCGGTCGATGCATGTCCTTTCTTCCCCGCTAGTCACGCTGCGTCAATCGCGGAAGCGGCGGCTGGCCGCTTCGTGACGACCAGTACGGATTGCAATCGGCGAAAAACGGATTGGTGCGCGGCGCGCGTGAATTCCTCGCGACGCCTCGATCGAGGTGATGCATCAAACTTCCAATCACATGGAACATGAATTGATGCGATGAGTTCGAGTTAAACCTTCGCACGCGATCAGCTCTCGTGTAATCGCGCATCTGCAGAAAACTCGGATCCTCCAAGTTGTCTGGATCCGTGGTCAGTTCATAACCGAACCAGTTCTCCACTTCGCCTGCGCCGTATTCAGCGGCTGCTGCAATCTCGGTTTTAATTTCAGCCCAAGATCTCGGGTCTGCTGGGTACATCAGACACGCTTGAAACGGCGAATTCAATTCCGCTTCGATCGCGGCGCGGAAATCTTCACTCAGTGTTGGCAACGAGACTCTCCCAATTTCGCCTGCGTATGCATTCATGAGTTGATCGGTCGCCGCACTCCGTTGTTGTCCCCTCTGCTCAAGAACCTGCTCTGGAAGGACACCTCGAAGGTTCCACGCCGCTGCGAACAATTCCCACGCCGCTGTGCGGGCTTGAACAACATCAATGCCTTGCCGAGCTTGGGGCGCGAACCTTCCGCCAAGATGCGCTTCGACCGTGGCTTCGAAGTCCTTGGTCATTGCAAATCCTGGCGGAAGCGACTCCTCCATTTGTCGAATGCGGGCTGTGAGTTCTGCAATAGCCTCAGGCGCAAGCCCCGAACTGATCGCGATCGAAACAGCGAGCGCCAGAAGTTTCTCAACGGATTGATGTCGCCGCTCGAGCGACTTCGAAACTGCACACGCCACCGACCACGCTTCAAGAGGGAACTGTTGAACGAACGTGAGGCTGCGAAACCCTGTACTTCTTGCGGGGACACGCTCATCAAGATGAAGAACTTCGATGTGCGCATCGATAGCCTTCAGTGATGCGCGAAGATCACGCACGCGTCGATCAGCAGCAGTAACGTTTCCTCGCGCGCGAAGCAACGCTTGCTCGCCATCAACTGCCACGCACCACGCGACGAATCCGAGAGGATCCGCGGTTGGCGAGAGCGCAACGGTCGGTGAGGGCTTGATGATGGCGCCCTCCGTGACCGCTGCTTCGAGCTCTGCATTGCCCGCTTCTCGCGCCATTGCGATGCGGCGCGCTTCGCAGAGCAACGACGCTCCAAGCGCATCGAGATCAGTTGCTTCATCAATGATCTGTTGTTGCCGGCCGTGCAGTTGATCCGGCGCGGCTCTTATCAACTGCGCCTCTGCTGCAAGCGCGTCGCTGGGCTCGCTTGCCTTTGGTGCCATGGCGTGACTTGCAAGGAATGACGCCGTTGCAAACGGATCAAACACGCAAGGCGTCGCACCAGCAAGAAACCCTGCGAATTCCCTCGGTTCTATCGCAAGCGGTGCACCGAGTGGCTCCAGGCTTGTGGTGAGTGTTCGCGCTTCCTCATTGGCCGCATCGAGATCAACTGCGCTATACGCGAAGTGCAAGAGCGAAGCGATTTCTGATGCGGCCGCTTTCAGATCGACTCCCTCGCCGCTTGAAATCGACGGATCAACCAGCACTGGGCCGAAGGCAATGCGTCGACACACTCCCGCTTCGTCATTCACACATCGAAGCACAATCAGCGCGCGGATCGGAACAACATCATCGATCGAAACGATCTCGCCCGCGGCACTCACACGAAGCAACTGCCCGCGTGATGAGAGCGGAGTCAGGGATTGAATCAACTTCTCCGCGAGATCCGAGATTGCAGGATCTGCGTGCGCATGATCAATCGTTGCACCGATGCACAGTGTGATGAAGGCGACGATTGTCCGCGCTCGATTGCTGCGGCTTGAAAGTATCGATGATCTCATGATTACCCGCCTCCTGTGCTTGATGGTGGAAGTGCTGGTTGTGGATCGCTGCATTCGGCGCAGCCGTCTTCGATGAAGACAGAGAAATCGAGGACTTCAGCATCGGCAACCGTGTACGACTTCCGCCCGCTGTACAACTTCGCGTGTGTATCCGCTTCGAGGTCGATGAAGAACACATAGTCGTGCACCACTTGATCTGACGGTGGTGAAATACACGATGCCGCGTTGAAGTTGAGGAACTGCGTGTCCTTGAGAGTCGCGCGGCGGCCTCCTGCAGGAATATTCCAATCGATACCAAGCCCTGTTCCAACAGTGATGCCTCCACCGATGGCAACGCCTGGGTCTTCGAATGACCGCGCGACGTGGATACTCCTGAGCTCGTCCTCTTCCATCTCCAACAGGATTTCACTCGTAGAGAGTCCTGGTGCAAACTGCGCCTTCGCGTGCGCGAGGCCCCACGCGTTTCCGGCTGGGCAGACGCCAAGCATGAGTTCGAGTTCGATGTTGACCCTGGCGAACGCTTTCCAACGCATTCTCGTCGCCGCGGGCGCATCCACAGGCGTCCATCGAAGAATGAGTTCATCGCGAACCGTCATCATCGGTTGGTCTTTAAGTTCAGTAGTGCAGGCGCACATCGGAGTGTCCTTCTGATGCTGGATCCGAGACCTCGAATGCAGTTGCGACTTCCAGTTTTTCCGCGAGTGTTGATCACACAACGCTGTATGCCATCGTGGGCTCCCGCCACCCTCATCGTCGCCCAGTGCTTCCTCTGTCAGCCTCACGCAGTCTGCAATGCAGGTGTCTGGCTTGAGCGCACCGAGTCCCCAATCTTCGCAAGTACAACTTGGTTCAGCAGGAAAC